>CAMDRP010000004.1 GCA_945906965.1 Opitutus sp. GAS368
CAGAAAACCGCCCCTCTCGGGCTGTTTTCCGCTGTGTTAAATGCGCTCACTCCGGCCATGCCGATGTGATCGCCGCTCAGAATATAATGTCGGCAGGACTTGCCGCCACTGTCCGTGGAGGAGCTTCAGGCTCCGGTGAAGCGGGAACCGCCCCTCAACGCGCCCGCCTGCTTCGCAGGCGTGCTGCTTAAGGGAATCCCGGCCCTTTAGGGCCGGGAGGAGGTCAAGGCCCAGATCACAACTATGTCGGCTTCAATTGTGTGGTAAATCCCGTAGGGAAACTGGCTGACAAGAAACCGCCTTACTTCATCTTCAATCACACGCCACGTGCTTGGCGCAGCGAGAATCTTGCCGACGCCGACCTCGACCTCATTTAGGAAAGCGTCTCCTAGGCCGGGTACTTGCCCATTGTAATATTGGCCGGCCGCAATGTATTCCGCCAGCGCCTCTTAGGCGAAGCGAAGTTTCATTGCCGCAACGCAGCACGGGCTACTTGGAGCGCTTGATCACCATCGACTAGCGTCGCGGTGCCGGAATGGACCGCTTTCCGGCGGCGGCGGATCTCATTGAGATGGGCGTGTTCGACAGTGGGATCGGCTTGGGCAGAGAGACTATTAAGCAATTTCCCCACGAGCAAAGCGCGCCCCGACCTCGGGAGACCGAGGGCTTCTGCGATAATTTTTTCAGCGGTGGCGGCCATGATAGAACGATGCTTTAGCCCAGTCGGAAATCAAGCGGCAGCAACTAGGCGATTTTCGCTGCCATGGATTGCTCGAATTTACAGGGCCGTAGCCTACGGTTTTTCGCGAGCTTCGTTCAAGTTCCCGAGCTGCAGGTTAATATGTCTCAATCCATCGCTACGATGTCGTGGGTCGCATGACACTGACTGCCAGGTGGAAACCAAACCACGAACTTTTTTTGAAGCAAATCGTACGGTTTTCGCGCTGTACCTCCCTGTGTGGGGGGTGTCAAATCGCTGAATGAAAAATCAGGATAAAATCGCAGCTATTCACGCCTGCAAGCTTGCAGTCAAACCCGCGTCGCATTGATTCAAGCTAGCGTTTCCCCCTCGAATAATGCCGCCGCACCGCCCCATTTCGCTTCTCTCTTTTGCCCTGCCTGCCCTCGGCGCCTCGTTGCTGATTTTTCAAGCCAGTTGCCGCCCCGGCGACCCGCTCACAGGTACCGCCAAGACCCGCGCGCCAACCCCCGTCACGTCCAAGGTTTCTTTCAACGAACACATCCAACCGATCCTCTCCGAATACTGCTACCACTGCCACGGTCCGGATAAAAACACCCGCAAAGCCGAACTCCGCCTCGACGTCGCCACCGACGCTTTCGCTCCGCGCAAAAACGGCCCCGCCATCGTCAAGGGTCAGCCCGAGAAAAGCGCGGTGGTCACGCGCCTGTTTTCAAAAGACCCCGAGGTCGTCATGCCGCCCCCTGAGGCACACAAGACGCTCAAGCCCGGAGAAATCGCCCTACTCCGCCAGTGGATCAGTGAAGGCGCGGTGTACGAAGACCACTGGGCCTTCATCGCGCCGCAACGCCCCGCCGTGCCCACGCTCGCACAGACGCAGCTTAAAATCCAAAACCCCGTCGACGCTTTCATTTTTGCCCGGCTCGAAAAAGAAAATCTCGCGCCCTCGCCCGCGTCCGACCGCGCCACATTGATCCGCCGCGTCACCTTCGATCTCACCGGCCTCCCACCCACTCCGGCCGAAGTCGCCGCTTTCCTCGCCGACCCCGCGTCCGATGCCTACGAACGCGTCGTGGAACGCCTCCTCGCCAGCCCGCGCTACGGCGAACACCGAGCGCGCTACTGGCTCGACTACGCGCGCTACGGCGACACCCACGGTCTGCATTTCGACAATTACCGGGCAATCTGGCCATACCGCGATTACGTCATTCGCGCGTTCAACGCCAATAAACCCTTCGACCGCTTCGTCCGCGAGCAACTCGCCGGCGACCTCCTTCCCGCCAAGAACATCGACGAACTCGCCGCCACCGGCTTCGTGCGCTGCAGCGTCACCACCAACGAAGGCGGCACCGTCACCGAAGAAGTAGCGATGAATCTCGCCCGCGACCGCGTGGAGGCCTTTGGCGCCACCTTCCTTGGCCTCACCACGGGCTGCGCGGCCTGCCACGACCACAAGTTCGATCCCATCACGCAAAAAGACCATTTCCAACTCGTCGCGTTTCTCAACAACACCGCCGACAAACCCTGGGATTTCAACATCGAGGCACCACTCCCCATCCTCCGCGTCCCCACCGAATCCGCCCTACCCGCCGTCAACGCCGCCCTCGCCGAACGCGCCGCCCTCGAAACGCGCCTCAACGAGCTCCGTCAAAATTCCTCCTCTGCGATCAAGACCTGGCTCGCCAGCGGCGCCCGCCCGCAAGCCGTTTCTCCCGCCGGCCTCGAGTTGCGCCTCCGCTTCGACGAAGCCAAAGGCGACATCGTAACCAATGCCTCGCCGCTCGCCGGCACTGCCCTCCCTACCACATTTAAAGCCGACACCAACCCCCTCATCTGGGGTGAATCTTCGTGGTTCTGGCCCAGCGTGCGCTTCGATATTTTTACCCGCCTGCCCCTCGGCCGCACCGGTGACGTCGACGCCCAAGAAGCGTTTTCCGCCGGCGGTTGGTTCATGCCCCGCGGCAAACCCGGCGGCGGCGGCACGGGCGACGGCGCCTTGCTCTCACGTTATCACTCACCTGAAAAAGGTCCGGGCCGCGGCTGGGAAATCTTCTTCGAGAAAAATCGCCTCGTCATCAACCTCGCCGACGGCCCGGCTGGTCGCGCCCTTACCATCGTCTCCCGCGACGTCCTCCCCAACGGCGATTGGCAACACGTCTTCTTCACTTACGACGGTTCCCGCCGCGCCGCCGGCCTACAAATTTATTTCAACGGCAAAGCGATCCGCCGCACCGTCCGCAGCGACAACCTCGATCCGCGGCGCCCACTGCTCACCCCCGCCGCCCCGTTACGTTACACCGACAGCGAACCTCTTCGCAATGGCAGCGCGCCCGACATCCGCCTTTTCCGCCGCACCGCGCTCGAATCCCAACTCTCCAGCCTCACTACGATTCGCACCACCGCGACCACTTATTTAGGGCGCCGCGATGATTCTGATCCGCTGCGCGAAGGCCGCTTCCAAGACATCCGCTTCTACCGCCGCGCCCTGGCCGTCGATGAAGTCGCCCGCCTGCCCTTCGAAGATATCGCCGCCGAAATCATCGCGCGTCAGCCTGAACCCACCCACTGGACCACCGACGAAGCCTTTGTCGTCGCCGAGAAATTCTTCCTCGGCCAGATCGACGCCGAAGCGAAAAAAATCACCGCTGAGCTCGCCGTCCTCGACAACCGCATCGACATCCTCACGCGCGGCGGCGCTCCCACCCTCGTCGCCCGCGAACGCGCCCAACCCGCCTACGCCGATCTCCTCAAACGCGGCGATTACTTCGCCCGCGAAGAACGCGTCGCACCGGGCACCCCGCACTTTTTGCCACCGCTGCCCGCCGGCGTGCGCCCCGATCGCCGCGCTCTCGCTGAGTGGCTCCTCACCCCCGAGCAACCGCTGCTTACCCGCGTCACCGTCAACCGCATGTGGCAGGAAGTTTTTGGCCGCGGCCTCGTCGAGACCGCCGGCGATTTCGGCATCATGGGCGCACGGCCCTCACACGCCGAGCTGCTCGATTGGCTTGCCGTCGAGTTCCGCGAGAGCGGCTGGGATGTGAAAAAATTCTACCGCACTCTCGTCACGTCCGCGACCTACCGCCAATCCGCCACCGTGACTCCGGCACTCCTCGCCGCCGATCCCGGCAACAAACTCCTCGCCCGCGGCCCGCGCTTCCGCATGGACGGCGAGATGCTCCGCGACGCCGCGCTCGTGACCTCGGGCCTCCTCGTCGAAAAAATCGGCGGCGCCCCCGTCAAACCTTACCAACCGCCCGGTCTGTGGGAAGAAGTAGCGATGCCCGAATCCAACACCAAGAAATACGTCCCCGGTACCGGCGAAGACCTCCACCGCCGCAGCGTGTACACGTTTTGGAAACGCGCCTCCCCGCCGCCGAGCTTGGAGACATTCGACGCCACCTCGCGGGAATTTGTCTGCGTCCGCCGCGCGCGCACCAACACGCCCTTGCAGGCCTTCGTCACGATGAACGACCCGCAATTCGTCGAAGCCGCTCGCAAGCTCGCCGAGCGCGCCGTCGCTAGTTCGCCCGACGCCACGGCCCGCCTCGACACCCTCGCGCATCTCACGCTCGGCCGCGCGCTCAAACCCACCGAACGCACCGCCCTCGAACGCACGCGCGCCACCTTCGCCGCTTACTACGAAAAAAATCCCGCGGAAGCCCGTGCCCTGCTCACCGTCGGCGAAACGCCCGTCGGAAAAAACCTCGATCCCGTTGAACTCGCGCAATGGACACTCGTCTCCAGCCAGTTCTTTAACCTCGACGAATTTCTCACCAAGTAACCGCCCGCGCCATGTCCGCTCCCTACGATTCCCACGACCTCTGCTCCGACCACGGCGGCGAAAACCCCACGATCTGGCACCTCCCCGTGCCTCAATCGCTCAAGGACGAATGGCTGCGCCTCGAGACCCGCCGCCACTTTCTCGGCCGTTCCGGTAAAGCCCTCGCTTGGGCCGGCCTCGCGAGCATCGTAGGCCGCGGCACTTCGTCCGCTCGCGCCGCCAGTCATCCCGCCGACGGCGCCACGCTCGCCGCGCAACTCCCGCACTTTGCGCCCAAAGCCAAACGCGCCATTTATCTTTTCATGGCCGGCGCGCCATCGCAGCTCGAGACCTGGGATTACAAGCCCGGTCTCCAATCTCTCTTCAACACCGACCTGCCCGAATCCGTCCGCGGCGGCCAGGTTCTCACCGGCATGACCGCCAGCCAAGCGCGGCTGCCCGTAGCCCCGAGTTTTTATAAATTCGCCCAACACGGTCGCGCCGGCCACTGGGTCTCTGAGCTCTACCCTTGGACCGCGAAAATCGCTGACGAACTCACGGTCATTAAATCCCTCCACACCGAGGCGATTAACCACGAGCCGGCGATTCTCCAGCTCACCACCGGCAACATGTTTCCCGGTAAACCTTCGCTCGGCTCGTGGCTCTCCTACGGCCTGGGCGCCGTCAACGACGAGCTCCCGACCTTCGTCGTGCTCACCTCAAAGATGCCCGTCACGCGCAACGTCCAGGCGCTCTCCAACCGCCTCTGGGCTTCCGGTTTTCTATCACCCGAATACGCCGCAGTGGCCCTCCGCTCCGGCGGTGATGCGGTCCTGCACTTGAGCAACCCGCCCGGCGTCAACAGCGACCTCCGTCGCGCTATGATCGACGGCGTCAACGACGTGAACCGTCAGCTCTACGAAACCGTGGGCGACCCCGAGACCAACGCCCGCATCGCCCAATACGAACTCGCCTTCCGCATGCAGACCTCCGTGCCCGAGCTCACGGATTTCTCCAACGAGCCCGCTTCCACGTGGGACCTCTACGGCCCCAAGGCCAAAGAGCCCGGCACCTTCGCCTACAACTGTCTCATGGCCCGCCGTCTCGCCGAACGCGGCGTGCGTTTCACTCAAGTTTTTCTCCGCAGCTGGGACAACCACAACCTGCTCCCCGAGAACATCAAAACACTCTGCGAAGACTCCGACCGTCCCACCTACGGTCTCATCACCGACCTCAAACGCCGCGGTCTCCTCGACGACACGCTTGTCATCTGGGGCGGGGAATTCGGCCGCACGGTCTATTCGCAAGGCACGCTCAAGCCCAACGATTATGGCCGCGACCACCACCCACGCTGCTTCAGCATGTGGATGGCCGGCGCCGGCATGAAACCCGGCCTCAGCTACGGCCAGACCGATGATTTCTCCTACAACATCGTCAAAGACCCCGTCCACATCCGCGACCTCCACGCGACGATCCTCCACCAATTCGGTCTCGATCACGAACGCCTGTCCTTCAAATTCCAAGGCCTCGACCAGAAACTCACTGGCGTCCTCCCCGCCAAAGTCATCACCGATTTACTCGCCTGATCGCCCCGCGGCGTCCCGCGCATGTTAAAATTTCTTCCGCTACTTCTCCTCGTCGCCCTCGTGCCCGCGCCCGCCGCGCCGGCACCAGCACCTCCGCCGATTGACTACACCCACGACATCCGCCCCATCCTCGCGGAAAACTGTTTTTACTGCCACGGCCAAGACGCCACTAAACGCGAAGCCAAGCTCCGGCTCGACACCCACGAGGGCCAACTAGCCAACGAAGTCGTCGTTCCCGGTAAACCCAACGAAAGCGAACTCATTGCCCGCATCCTCTCGAACGAAGAAGACGAGCAGATGCCCCCCGCCGATTCCCACCGCGTCCTTACCGCCGCGCAAAAAGACACCCTGCGCCGCTGGGTCGCCGAGGGCGCGCCGTTTACCCCGCATTGGACGTTCTCCGCCCCCACGCGACCGAACCCGCCCGGCGTTCGCGCCGAAAAGTGGATTGAAAATCCGATCGACCGTTTCGTGCTCGCTCGCCTCGAAACCGAAAAACTTGCCCCGTCGCCCGAGGCCCCGCGCGCGACGTTGATCCGCCGCGTCAGCCTGGATCTCACCGGCCTCCCGCCCACGCCCGCCGAACTCGCCGCCTTCCTCGCCGACAAAAAACCCGGCGCCTACGAACGTCTCGTGGATCGCCTCCTCGCCTCCCCGCACTACGGCGAACGCATGGCGCTGCCCTGGCTCGACGCCGCCCGCTACGCCGATTCCAACGGCTTCCAACAAGACGGCGACACCTTCCAGTGGATTTGGCGCGACTGGGTCGTCCGCGCCCTCAACGCCAACCAACCCTTCGACCAATTCAGCATCGAGCAACTCGCCGGCGACCTCCTAACCAACCCCACCATCGACCAACGCATCGCCACCGCGTTCAACCGCAACCACCTCCTCAACGGCGAGGGCGGCGCCATCCCCGAAGAACAGCGCCACGTCACCCTCTTTGACCGCGTCGACACCACCTCCACCAACTGGCTCGGCCTCACCGTCGCCTGCGCCCAATGTCACGACCATAAATTCGACCCCATTACCCAGCGCGATTATTACTCGCTGCTCGCAGCATTTAATAACGTCCCTGAAACCGGCCTAGTCGGTGGTTCCTCTTACAAAGTCCGTACCGCTGCGCCCGTTCTCGACCTCGCCACGCCCGAACACAAAGCCCAACTCGCCGCTGTCGAGGCCCGCCTCGCCGCCCTCAAATCCGACGAACTCCTCGTCAAACTCCGAGGTGAGTGGGAAGCCCAGATTGCCACCGACGAAACCTTTCCCGTCCCCGCCCTCCGCGCCGCCGCCGCGCGCCCCGCCAAGGAGCGCCCCGAGCTCGAAAACGGCGATCTCCGTCGCTACTTTTTCAAACACGGTCTCGCCAAGGTCCATCCCGAGCTCGCCCAACTGCTCGCCGATCTCGCCCGCCTCAAAGTCGACGACTACCCGCGCGTCATGGTCATGGACGACAGCAAACCCCGCGACACGTTCATCCTCGACCGCGGCAACTACGAGACGCGCCTCGATCAAGTTTCCTTCGCTACGCCTGAGTTTCTTCCACCGCTCCCCGCTGATGCACCGCGCAACCGCTTGGGCCTCGCGCGCTGGCTCATGAGTCCCGCGCAACCGCTCACCGCCCGCGTCATCGTCAACCGCCAATGGCAGACGTTCTTCGGCCTCGGCCTGGTCAAAACCAGCGAAGACTTCGGCGTGCAAAGCGACCCACCCGTTCACCAAGAATTACTGGATTGGCTCGCCGTGGAATATCGGGACGGCGGCTGGAACACCAAAGCTCTCCATCGCCTCATCGTCACCAGCGCCACCTATCGCCAAGCTTCCCGCGTCACACCCGCGCTGCTCGAACGCGACCCAGAAAATCGCCTCTACGCGCGCGGCGCCCGGATTCGTCTGCCCGCGATGGTAATCCGTGACCAAGCCCTCGCCATCTCCGGGCTCCTCGTCGATCGCCTCGGCGGCAAACCCGTTTATCCCTACCAGCCCGCCGACATCTGGGACTCGCTCGCGATCACCAAAGAGCGCGACTTCACGTACCCGCAGTCCACCGGCGAAGACCTCTACCGCCGCAGCCTGTACACGTTCTGGCGCCGCACCGTGGCGCCTTCCAATATGTTCGACGCCTCCGCGCGCAACACCTGCATGGTCCGCACCGCGATCACCAGCACACCACTGCACGCGCTCACCACGCTCAACGATCCGACCTTTATCGAGGCCGCCCGCGCCCTCGCCGCCCGCACGCTCCGCGCCGCGTCCTTCCGCGACACGCGCCTCGCACACGCCTTCCGCCTCGTGCTCGCCCGCGACCCCGATGCCGCCGAGAAAAAACTGCTCCGCACCAGCCTCGAAAAACAACTCGCCCGCTTCACCGCTGATCCCGCCGCCGCCCAAGCGTTTCTCACGGTCGGCGCCATCCCGCGCGATCCCGCTTTCTCCACCGCCGAACACGCCGCGTACACCGCCGTCTGCCTCGCGCTCCTCAACCTCGACGAAACGCTGACCAAATCATGAACCCTCTCAGCGAAGCGCATCTCCAACTCACCCGCCGCCAATTTTTCGGCCGCAGCGCCACCGGCGTCGGTGCCGCTGCGCTCACGTCGTTGCTCAACTCCGACGCCCTTGCCGCGCTCACCGCCTCCGGCAACGGCCTCCCGCATTTCGCGCCCAAGGCCAAACGCGTGATTCTGCTCTGGCAGGGCGGCGGCCCATCCCAGGTCGATCTCTTCGACTATAAACCCGGCCTCGAAAAACTCCGCCTCCAGGAACTCCCCGAGTCCGTCCGCAGCGGCAATCGTCTCTCGACGATGACCGCCTCGCAGAAAAAATTCCCCATTCTGCCGGCGCTGAAACCGTTCAAGCAATACGGCCGCTCGGGTCGTTGGCTAAGCGAGTTACTCCCACACATCGGCGGCTTGTCCGACGAGATGTGTCTTATTCGCTCGATGCGCACCGAGGCCGTCAACCACTCGCCCGGCGTCACGTTTTGCCTCACTGGCTCCCAGATTCCCGGCCGCCCGAGCATGGGCTCATGGCTCACCTACGGCCTCGGCTCGCTCGCGGCCGATTTGCCATCGTTCGTCGTCATGACTTCCTCCGACCGCGAAAAAACCTGCGGCCAACTCTTCTACGAACATTACTGGGGCAGCGGCTTTATCCCTTCTAAATTCCAAGGCGTGCGCCTCCGCAGCGAGGGCGAACCCGTCCTCTACCTCAACGACGCCCCCGGCCTCGACCGCACCCAGAAACGCGCCCTGCTCGACGACATCGCGAGCCTCAATCACCACCAACTCGATCTCCACGGCGACCCCGAGACCGACACCCGCATCGCCCAATACGAGATGGCGTTTAAGATGCAGGCGAGCGTCCCCGGACTCCTCGAGCTCGATAAAGAATCTCCCGCGACCCTCGCCAGCTACGGCCCCGACGTGAACCGCCCCGGCAGCTACGCGCGCAATTGTCTGCTCGCCCGTCGCCTCGCCGAACGCGGGGTACGTTTCATCCAGCTCATGCACGGCGGCTGGGATCAACACCGCAATCTGTCCACGCAACTCGAGATCCAGTGCCGCGACACCGATCAACCCACCGCGGCTCTCATCCACGACCTCAAACAGCGCGGCCTGCTCGAAGACACGCTCGTGATTTTCGCCGGTGAATTCGGCCGCACGGTTTTCGTGCAAGGCGACATCACCAAACGCGACGGCCACGGCCGCGACCACCTCGGCTCCGCGTACAGCACGTGGATGGTTGGCGCCGGCGTGAAACCCGGCATCGCCTATGGCGAGACCGACGACTTCAGTTACAACGTCGTCAAAGACCCCGTTCACGTCCACGACTGGCAAGCGACGATCCTCCACCTCCTCGGTATCGACCACCAACGCCTCACCTACCGCTACCAAGGCCGCCAATTCCGCCTCAGTGATGTGCACGGCGAAGTCCTCCGCGGCCTGCTCGCCTAAAGCCTTTTTTTTCTCCTTAATCCCAACTCGAACCCCTCCTCCCCTATGCAAACTCGTCGTTCCTTCCTCACTCAAGTCGCCGCCACCGCGGCCGTCAGCGCGATCTCCGCGCCGTTCATCCGTGCCGCCGACAAAGCTGGCTCCGGTCAACTCATCACCGGCACCGGCGCCCACCGCTACGAGATGATCCACGATTGGCTCACCGCGCCCGAAGGCCTCGTCTGGGGCGACACCCAAGGCCTCGCCCAAGATAGCCAGGGCCTTATCTACGTCGCCCACACCGTCAACAACACCTCGATGCGCCCCGAGGCCATCGTTGTTTACGACGCGAAAGGTAAATTCGTCCGCGCCTTCGGCGACGACATGCGCGGTGGCGCCCACGGCCTCGGCGTCCGCAAGGAAGGCAACCGCGAGTTTCTCTACCACTGCGACACCACGCGCTGCAAAGTCATCAAGACCACCCTAACCGGCGAAGTCGTCTGGTCCAAAGGCTACCCACGCGAAGACGCTGCCTACGGCGCCGCGCCCATCAAATTCATCCCAACCAACATCGCCTTCGCACCCAACGGCGATTTCTACATCGGCGACGGCTACGGCTCCTACCGCATGCTTCGCTACTCCATCGACGGTAAATTCCTCGGCGAGATTTCCTCGCCCGGCAAAGGCGACAACGAAATCAGTAACCCCCACGGCCAATACGTCGACACCCGCGGCAAGGACCCCGTCCTCGTCATCGCCGACCGCGGCAACCGCCGCATCCAGACCTACACGCTCGACGGCAAACACCTCCGCACGATCAAAGACGACACCAAGCTCCGCCAACCCTGCCATTTCGACGTGCGCGGCGACCTGATGCTCTGCCCCGACCTCGACAGCCAGGTCTGCCTTATCGACAAAGACTATAACGTCATCGCCCAACTCGGCGACGGCATCGCGCACAACGGCAAGACCGGCTCCCGCCGCTCGCAATCACGCGCCGAGTACACGCCCGGAGAATTCATCACGCCACACGGCGCAATCTTCCTCAACAACGGCGATATCCTCGTCGCCGAATGGCTGCCCATCGGACGCCTCACGCTCCTGCGTAAACTCGCCTAAGGATTCACCTGTAGGCAGGGTGACCCCACCCCGCTTCGCTCCGCTCCACGCGTAGGGCAGGTCTCGAGACCTGCCCTTTTTTTCCGCTCCCTCTAAATGTCCGTTCCCGCCACCAAATCCAAGCTCTTGCCCCGCCTCACCGTCGCCGCCGCGCTCAGCGCCGCCACGGTCACCGCCGCCTTTGCGTTTGCGCCCGACGGCATCGCCCACGGTGGCGGGCTGCGCTTACTCGGACGGCTGCATCCGCTACTCGTTCATTTTCCCATCGCGCTCCTGCTGCTCGTTCCGCTTTTAGAAATTCTCGGCCGTCGCCGCGCCGCGCTCCGCGAATCCGCCGGTACGGTTCTCACGCTTAGTTTAATTGGCGCCGTGCTCTCCGTCTTCGCCGGCCTCGCCCTCATGCGCGCCGATGGCCACGAAGGCGCCACCTTGGAAAATCACCTCTGGGGTGGCGTCGCCGTTGCCGTGGCCACCGCGCTGGCTTGGCTCACACGCGGTCGCTCGCGCATCCTCTATGTTCTCTCGCTCGCCGCGAGTCTCAGTGCGCTCGCATGGGCCGCCCACCAAGGCGGCTCGCTCACCCACGGTGAAGATTATCTGACCGAGCCCCTCCCGCCGGCGGTTAAAAAAATCCTGCACATCCGCGAAAAACCCGCGGCTGAAACCTACGCCACCGACACCGTCTTTGGCGGCGCCGTCCGACCCATCCTCGAGAAACACTGCTTCTCCTGCCACGCCGCGGATAAAGAAAAAGGCGATTACCGCATGGACACCTTTGCCGCGCTACTCGCCGGCGGAAAATCTGGCAAACCCGCCATCACGCCCGGCGACACCGCCAAGAGCGAACTCCTTCAACGCATGCTCCTCGATCTCACCGATGAGAAAGTCATGCCGCCGAAGAAAAAAGCCCGGCCCACCGCCGCCGAGATCGCCCTGATTCGTTGGTGGATCAAGCAAGGGGCGTCGCGCGATACGCTCATCACCTCCGTCAAAGAAGCACCGCTCGAAATCACCGCGCTCCTCGCTGGCCCCAGGCTATCCGTCACCGCACCCGCCGCGCCCACGTATCAACCCCGCGTCGGTGATTACAGCGCACTCCGCAGCCAGATCATCGCCCTAGAGAAAAAGCTTCACGTTAAAATCACACCCGTCTCCGCCCGCACCGGTGACGGCCTCGCGCTTCAGACTCGCGGCGCCGAAAAAACCTTCGGCGATACCGAACTCGCCGCCCTAGCCCCTCTCGCCGCGTTCATGGTCGAAGCCGAACTTGGCGGCACGCGCCTGACCGACGCCAGCCTCGCCACGTTGAAAACCTTCGTCGCCCTCGAGCGACTCAACCTCGAGCGCACCGCCCTCACCGGCGCCACGCTCGGTGAAGTCCGCGCCTTTAAAAAACTCAGCTACCTCAACCTCTGTTCGACCGCCGTTACCGACGACACGCTCACCGCACTCACCGGCGCTCCCGCGCTTCGCCAACTCTATCTCTTCGGCAGTAAAGCCACCCCGGCCGGACTCACGCGCCTCCGCGCTGCCCTACCGAAGACTGATATCGGCGAACTGACCGCGCCTTAATTAAGTCTGCAAAAGAACGGACTCATCCCATCACGTCCGCTACGGATTCACCGCGATCAGCTCGACTTCAAAAATCAGACCCGCTCCGGCCGGCACCCCGCCGCCGCCCATCGTGCCGTAGCCAAGAGAGGGCGGGATAAAAAATTCTGCTTTCCCGCCCGGCTTCATCGCCTCCATGCCCTCGGCCCAACCGGCGATGAGCGTCTTCACCACCAAATCCGTCGGCGCGCCGCGCTTACGCGAGTCGTCGATTACTTGTCCGTCCTTCAGCGCACAGGCGTAATGCACGCGCACACGATCCGCGCGCGTCGGCGCCACGCCCGTACCGGGCGCGAGCAGACGAATCCCTAGGCCGCTCGGTTGCCACGCGACGCCTGGCACGGTGGAGCGCGGGCCGTAAAGCCAATCGCGCATGATCGTGGCGTCGTCGCGTTTGACGCGCTTGGCCTCGGGTTGCGCCGGGACGCAACCAGCGAGCACGACGATCACGCCAAGGCCGGCAAAAATAAATAAAACGCGGAGCATCATGGCGCGCGCTGGATTTTCAATTCCTGCCAACGCGCGAGGCGGTCGGCGATTTTCGCTTCCCAACCGGCGGTCTTCGGCGTGTAGAGCGCGAGCGATTTTTCCAGGTAATTTTGACCGGAAATATTTTCCGGAAAATCGTGGGAATAGAGGTAGCCTTTGCCGTGGGCGTTTTGCTTGCTGGCGGCGCCGCTCTTATCGCGAAGCGGGAGCGGGATAGGTTGCACGGGCGCGGTTTTTAATGCCGCGTGCGCCGCGGACAACGCCAGTGTAGCAGAATTACTCTTCGGCGCGGTGGCGATATAGAGCGTGGCGTGCGCGAGCGTGAGTTCGGCCTCGGGCAAACCGATAAAATCGCACGCATGATGCGCCGCCACGGTGAGCGGGAGGGCTTGCGGGTCGGCGAGGCCCACATCCTCGCTAGCGAGAATCACGAGGCGACGCGCGATGAAGCGCGGGTCTTCGCCGCCGGCTAGCATCTTGGCCAACCAATACATCGCGGCGTCGGGATCACTGCCACGACAACTTTTGATGTACGCGGAAATCGTGTCGTAGTGTTCATCTTCGTCGGCATCGTACCGGATGCGGCGCTCGCGCGCAAAAACTTCAAGATCGGCCGCGGTGAGCGGCTGGCGCTCGGGCAAACTGAGCACGAGTACCTCAAGAGCGTTGAGCGCGCGGCGGAGGTCGCCATCGCAAAGCACGGCGAGATCAGCGAGGAGCTTCGCCTCGGCGGTGACGCCGCGTGCGCCCAGACCGCGCTCCCCATCCGCGAGCGCGGCGGCGAGCACGCCCGCGATGGCGGCTGGAGCGAGAGGCTCGAGACGAAAAAGATGACTGCGCGAAAGGAGCGGCGCGTTGACGTAAAATCCGGGGTTGTGCGTCGTCGCGCCGATGAGACGCACGGTGCCTTCTTCGACGTCGGGCAAGAGCAGGTCCTGTTGCGACTTGTTGAAACGGTGAAGCTCGTCGATGAACAAAATCGTGGCGGCCTCGGGGCGACGACGGGCGGCGGCGAGGATTTCGCGCAACTCGGCGACGTTGGACATCACGGCGTTGATGCGCACGAAGCGACTGCCCGTCTCGTGCGCGATGGCCTCGGCGATGCTGGTCTTACCGCAACCGGGCGGACCGTAAAACAGGAGCGAGCCGAAGCGATTTTGCGCGACGAGCCGCGGGAGCAGACTGTCGGGCTTAAGGATGTGTTCCTGCCCGACGACTTCGGCGAGACGGCGGGGGCGCATGCGCGCGGCGAGCGGTTGGTGAGCGCCCGCGCGTTTATCGGCCTGGGCGGGCGCAGCGGGCGCGAGCTCTTCGGCAAAAAAATCAGGTTGGTCAGCGGCGGACATGACGTGGCGTTAATCTCCGCGAAACCGGGCGGATGAAAAGGTATTTCAGTTTGGCGCGGAACGGCGGCGATTTGCGCTTAACCAAGGCGTTGCTTAGAAGAGCGAGATAACGGCGAGCCTGCGGGTGGCGGTAGCTTTGACTGCGTTGGTTATTTTATTGCTCGTGGCTTTGGCGCTGTAGTGGCGGCGCCAATAAATTTTGCCGTGTATTCGGGCCGTTTACTCCATCATAGTTAAGACATGAAAAGTGCCTACGAACTTGCAATGGAACGTCTCGATAAATCTTCGCCGGCGGAGCGGCCCCTTACTTCCGAAAAAAAAGCCCGTCTCGCGGATGTCGACACCCTGTTTAAGGGCAAAATCGCGGAGCGGGAAATCTTCTTGAAGCAGCAATTAAATCAGGCCTACGCCGCGCAAAATGCAGAGGACGTGGATAAAATCCAAAAACAAATCGTCAGCGAGCGCGCACGGCTTGAAGAGGAACGTGAAGCAGAAAAAGAACGCGTGCGTCGCGCGAAATAAGTCGGAATGAAAGGAAATCTCGGCCCGTCCCAAAGCTGGCCGAACTGCATGTTAAATTGAAGGACGCGAGAACGGCTCATCGGGATTGCCGCGATCTATTTTGGCGTGGCCGCAGGGGCGGATCCGGCAGAGGTAACGGCTGGAGCTCCGGTCGGGGTAGCGACGTTGCGACGAAAAATAAAGCGATTGATACGGGCATTGGCCGCGGGATCGGCAGCGCTGAAGCGGCCTTGGTGCGTCAACGTGTCCGCCGAGACGTTGGTGCGGTAGCGTTCGACGAGCTTGGGTTTTTCGTGCTCGGTGTCGGGCTGATATTTGGAGGGACGATGATCGAAGGCGTTGCGCTCGGGCGTCTTGAATTCTGGGCGGTGTGAGTCGGGCTTGATGAGATTTTTTTCGCGCGTCTCGGAAATATCAGTCGGAGCGCGACGCTCGGCGGCCGGGGCGCTGGCTTGGGGCACCACATTGGGCGTGACGCGGCGCTCTTGTAGCGTGGCGTTGGTCTCAGGCTTTTTTTTGGACGGCGTGACGGTCGCAGCGGGCGCGAAGGGGGTGTTGCGCTCGGCGTATTCGACTTTGGCGGCGTCGGCCGCATGCGAGGATGAAAGGCGGGCCAAGGCTAAGACGAAGCAGGCTGTGTGGCTGATTTTCATCGAACAAGAGCGTGGTGAACGCGCGGGCTATTCCGGTTCGGCAGTGCCTTCAACCACCCAGGAGCGGGCTTCGGGGACTTGCGCGAAGAATGCGCGGAGGGCAGCGGAGAGGTGGTCGGCGTAGCGGAAGTGCGCGCCCATGCCGGTACGCAGTTCGGCTTCGTAGATGAATTTGTCGCCGTGAGTGCTGTGTTCGAAGGGCGTCTGGGCACCGAGCAACAGCGAGTAAACGTAGGTGGCCGAGCCGCGTTGCATGAGCTCGCGGGTGAGTGCGAGTTGATCAGCGAGGAGCGTGGCGTGGGCGGCGTGGGTGATCTCCGAGGGAAGATAAAAACCAGCCTGAATCATCGGCGTGTAGCGGTGGCCGGTGCGGTGGCGGTTGAGGTCGCGGAGCTCGGCAATGGCCATGTTGTTCCAAGCGAAACTCACGCGCATGCGGCGGGTGGCGGTGCCTTGTTGGGCGTAGCGGTTGCCGCGATGATTAAGGGCTTCGGCGACGGATTGCGTCTCGGCGAGAAACGGCGCGGTGGCGCGGTCGACGTGCACCCAGACTTCGTCGGCGAGCGGGGCGGCCGAGAGGCGGGCGAGTCCGAGCGAGAGCGACGCGGCGAGGTCTTGGCGAGATTGTTCCTCGTAGGATTTCTCGGCGAAGCTGTGGCGCGTGAGGCGCGGGGATTGTTTGACGAGTTCGGCGCGGATGAGCGCGGCAGCGGCGCGGGCTTCGGGATGCGGGAGCGAGTCGAGGTGCTTCACCGTGACCGCCCACATGCGCGAAGTCTGGACGAGGCCGAGGTTGGTACGCGTGGCGAACGGGATAAAATAACGGGCGCGATCGAGCGCGTAGTTCTTGCGGAGGCGCGTGACGACGGCGGGTTTAGCGTCGGGCGGGAGGCGCACGAGATCGGGTTGAGCGACGGCGAGCGCGTCCAGGCGAGCATACTCGGCGTGATAGACGGCGAAAGAACGGGCGACAATGTCGCGCCAACGCGGCGCGAGATCATCAGGGATGCCGAGTTCTTCCGCGGTGGGGACGTTGGCAGCGTCCATCGTGATGTAGCGCGTGGAGGATTCCTGACCGTCGGCCATTTGCGCGATTTCGAAAATTTTATACGCGAGCCACATCGAGACGCCGTCGAGGGCGATAGCGAGTCCGCCCGTGAGGCCGCCGATGGACGCGTGGCCGTAATCGACGAATTTGAGGATGCGGTCGATGGACGCCTCAGGGTTGGCGAGGTCGACCTTGGCCATGATGACGTCGAGGCCCTCGTTGCTGCGCGAGTAGCGCGCGAGAACAGAGGCAAGCAGCTCGGGCGTGACCTTGGGAAGATCGGCAGCGGTCGGAGGTGGGACGAGGGCGAGGCCGGTGACTTTCATGCGCGAACCCATAGCCGCAAACCGGGGTGAAAAGAGCAAGCCGCAGAAATCAGCTGGGTTCAGTTTCTAGGCGTGAGCCGCGCTCGAGCTAGAGGGCAGCAGGATAAATCCCGTGGCGAGGTCACCGAGAATTTCGCTGCGGGCGCCACGATGGTGCACGTGCCAGAGAGCAATCAGCGCGCAGAAGAGCGCGTCCGTGCGGTCTTCGACGGGTTTGCTCCATGGGGCGGCGAGGAGCGCAGGCGTTTCCGCGTCGAGGGTGAGAAAGGCAAACTCGGCGGCGAGTAAGGTGCGCAGGAGACGTTGGAGGCGGCGAAATTCGAGGCGACGGGCGGCGACCGGACCTTTTTTATATTTGATGATGCGCGGGAGCCGAAAGAGTCGGACCATCGCAGGGTGCGGGTAAACCTCGGCGGCGAGGCGCGGCGCGGAACCTTGCCAGCCGGCGACAAAGTCCAAGTCGTTCGCGAGGCGCGCTAGGACGCGCGGCGGGCGGGGGCATTGCGTGAGGTTGGCGGGGTGGCAGGCGGCGTGTTCGCGGTGAAAGAGCGTGTGGGTGAGCCGATCCACCGGGCGTGCACCGGTGCGATTCGGGCACACGATGGGTGCGTCGATAGCGGCGAAGGCCGGTTCGGCGGGTTGCAGGTGGGGCGCTATCGCGGCGATCAGCGCGGCGTCACCGTGCGGGTAAGCGTAGCCGAGGAGACGGGCGCGCCGACGGTCGTAGCGGATGAGACAGACGCCGTCGGAATTTTTTTCGCCCCACGCCAGATCGAGGCCGATCAAGAGCATGGCGGCGACAAACGAAACTTAGCGGGCTGAGAGCCAAGCGCCGAGCGGGCCTTGATAAAAACCGAGGACAACGACGGCGAGCGCGAGCGCACTGAGGGCGAAGCCCGTGACAAAATCAACCGGCGTGCGCTCGGGGTGCGTGGGCGCATCGACGGACTTGCCCCAGGTCTCGAAGAAGGCCGCTTTGATCCAACCGAAATAGTAGTAGATCGAAACGACGACACCGATAACCGCGATGGCGAGCAGGCCGTACAGGCCGGCTTGGAAGGCCGCGATGAAGATGAAGAGTTTACCCATGAACCCAACGAGCGGCGGAATACCCGCGAGTGAGCCTAGGCCGAGGGCGAGGACGAGCGCAAGGAACGGGCGGTCCTTGGCGAGGCCGGCGTAGTGATCGAGTTCTTGATCAGCGTCGTTAGCGCCAGCGACGTGGGCCATCACGCCAAACACGGCGAAGGAGGCGAGCAAGTAGGCGAAGAGGTAGAAATAAATCGCGCCGACCGCCATCGGGGCGCGACTCACAGCGGCGACCCCAAGCAGCAAGAAACCGGCGTGGGAAACACCGGAAAGACCGATCAAGCGTTTGACGTTATGCTGCGTGAGCGCGGCGAAGTTACCGAAAAGAAGCGTGGTCGCAGCGAAGAACGTGAGCACTGGAGCGACGAGCCAAGCATAGCTGGCGAAGACCGTGCCCGCGAGCGCGAGCAGCGCGGTGAAACCGACGGCTTTAGACGAGACGGCGAGGAAAGCCGTCACGGGCGTGGGCGCGCCTTGATAGACGTCGGGCACCCATATTTGGAAGGGAAACGCGCCGATTTTAAACGCGACGCCGGCGAGCACAAGGACGATGCCGATGCTCGCAAGAAAGTTGTGGGGGTTGGCGGCGAGGAACGCGGCGAGTTGGCCGTAGTGCATGCTCTGCGCGGTGTGCGCGGGGAGCGCAGGGTTGCCGGCTACACCGTAGAGAAGAACGATGCCAAACAGCATGAGCGATGAGCTGAGCGCGCCCATGACGAGGTACTTGAGGCCAGCCTCAAGCGTGAGTGAGGTGCGGTAGTAACTGACCAAAATGTAAAGGCCGATGGTGACCGTCTCGAGCGCGACGAAGAACAACACGAGGTGATTCGACTGCGCGAGGAGCATCATCGCGGCGGTGACCACGAGCACGATGTGGTAAAACTCGACGCGCGGCAGCGACTGTTTCGCAAGGCTCACTCGCGCAATTACGCATACCATAATTGCAGCGAGCAAAAAGAAGATACGCATGATTTGGCCGCCGTGCGTATGGAGGAGCAGTCCGTTGAAGGTCTCTTGATTGAGATAAGCGGACGGAGCGTTGAACAGCACCCCACCGAGGATAGTCACGAGTCCGACGAGGGTGGCCACCGGCACGATGCGGCCGTGTTCCTTGGGAAACAGGAGCTCGATGACGAGCAGCACGAGGGCGAGACCGCCGAGGAGAATCTCGGGGGTGATGGCGCCCCAGAGGTTGCGACTGGCGAGCGTTTGAAGGACCGAAATATCCATTGCGGTGAGGCGTTACTTGACGGCGCCGACCTGCGCGGCGGGCGCGGGCGAGAGCGTGGCGTCGAGGGCGGTGGAGAGGGACTTCGGCCAGAAGCCGATGAACATGAGAGCAGCGAGAAGGATCAAAGCCGGGAGACGTTCGCTCCAGCGCAGGTCGGAGACCGGATGCTCGGCGGCGATCTTGGCGAACTCCGGCGTGGCGGGGCCAAAGAAGACGCGGGCCGCGGCGCGCAAACCATACACCGCGGAGATCACGACGCCGGCGACAGCGAGGATGGTGATAAGCGGGGAAAATTTCCAGAGCGCGACGAAGATGGTGAGTTCACCCCAGAAGTTGGCAAAGCCAGGCAGGCCAATACCGGCGAACGTCGCGGCGACGAAGAGCGCGGACAAGACCGGGGCCTTTTGCGCGAGTCCGCCCATCTCATCGAGCGCGAAGGTGTGAGTGCGCTGATAAACGCTCGTGGTCAGCAAAAACATCAGCGCGACCGAAAGACCGTGCGCGACCATGAGCAACACGACGCCGCCGACACCGAGGGTCGATCCCGCGGCGATGCCGAGGAACGCATAACCCATGTGCATCACGGAGCTGTAACCGACCATCTGCTTGAGGTCGCGCTGGGCGATGGTGACGAAGCCGATCACAAGGACGTTGCCGACGACGGCGAGCCAGGCGAGCGGGTGCGACCAATGGATCAGACCGGCGGGCAAAAGCGGGAGCGCGATTTGGATGAGGCCGTAGAGGCCGAATTTTTTAAGCACCCCAGCGTGAAGCATCGCAGCCGAACTTGGCGCGGCGCCGTAACCGAGCGGGGCCCAGGTGTGGAGCGGCCAGATGGAAACAAGGATGCCGAAGCCAAGAGCGAGGAGACCAAAGATGTTGTGTTGTACCGTGGCCTCGAGAGGTTGGGCGGCGATCACGCGGCGGAGTTCGATAAGATCGAAGCTGTGGGCGCCGCTTTTAACATAGAGGGCGATCAGGCCGATGAGCGAAAGCATCGCGCCGAGCGTGAGGTAGATCGTCAGCTTCATGGCCGCGTAATTGCGGTCGCGACCACCCCAGATACCGACCATAATAAACGTTGGGATGAGGGCGAGTTCGTGGAAGAAATAGAAGAAGAAGATATCCACGCTGGCGAAGACGCCCATTAGGCCGCCTTGCATGACGAGCAGGAGCATCAGGTAAATTTTTAGGCGTTCCGCGCCCGACTGGATGGCGTAAAGACCGGCGGCGAAACCGACAATGCCGGCGAGCACGAAGAGCGGGAGCGAGATGCCGTTGAGGCCGAGCTTCAGCCCAATGCCGAGGTTGTCCAAACCCGTGGAATACGAGGTGAGGAACGCATAACCGTGCGTCTGCGCAGCGGTGCCGTAGTAAAACCAGACGTGCAACGCGAGGAGTAGCGGCAAGCCGAAGCCGACGTAGGCGAGCTTCACGGAGAAGCGCTTGGGCAGTCCGCACGCGATGGCCAACGCGACGGCGAGCGGCGCGAAGATGGCGACGAGGAGAGGATCGAAAGGCAGAGTGCTCATCGCAGGATCAGAAATTGAAGGTCGCGTAGATCCAGAGGATCACGATGCCGAGCAGGAACCAGTAAACGTAAACGTTGAGACGACCGACGTGGAGCGCACGGGCCCCGAGGCCGACCAATCCGACGATACCAGCCAGGCCGCGAACGATGAGGCCGGCGAGGAAGATTTGCTCGAGAAAATTAAGGAAAAGCGCAAAACGTTGCTGAACTTTAGCGACGTAGTACTCGTAACCGCGGTCGAAGGAAAATTGCAGGCCGGTGAGCGCGCCGAAGAGTCCGGGGGATTTTTGCTGAAGCGAATCCGTGGCCGTGGAGCCGTAAAGCGCGAGCGCGGCGCCCGCGCCGAGCACCGTGACCGCAAGACTGGTGAGGAGGATCACGGTGTGATCGGAACCGTGTGCCTCAGGGATAAGATCAAAAACGCCGGAGAACACATCGGGGTAAATCCCCGTATAGCCGCCAACCACGGTCAGGACGGCGAGCACGAGGAGCGGGGCCGTGAGCGTGAGTCCGCCTTCGTGTGCGTGGGACGCGGCATCGGAGCGCGGAGCGCCGAGGAAGGTGATTTTCCAGAGGCGCACCATGTAAAGTGACGTAAGCACGGCCGTGAGGGCGAGGACCGCGAAGACGGCTTTGTTATTGGCGAAGGCGAGGTAGAGAATCGCGTCTTTGGAGAAGAAGCCGGCAAGGAAGGGGAAACCGATGATCGCCGCCACGCCGAGCGTGAAGGTGACGAAGGTGAACGGCATTTTTTTCGCGAGGCCACCCATGCGGAAGATGTTTTGTTCGTGGTGGCAGCCGTGAATGACGGAGCCGGAACCCAGGAACATCAGGGCCTTAAAGAAGGCGTGCGTGGTGAGGTGGAACATAGCGGCGCCGACGCCAGCAGCGAGAACGATCGTGTGCGTATCCGCGCCGTGAGCGTGCGAAACGGTCAACGAGCCGAGGCCGAACGCCGCGACCATGTAGCCGAGTTGGGAGAGCGTGGAATACGCTAACACCTTTTTAATATCGCTCTGGACGATGGCGCAAAGGGCGGCGTAAAGCGCGGTCGCGGCACCAGTCCACATGATGACGGTGAGCGCGTCGGGCACCATGAGCACGTTGATGCGACACAGCATGTAAATACCGGCGGCGACCATCGTGGCGGCGTGGATGAGCGCGGAGACCGGCGTCGGGCCTTCCATGGCGTCGGGGAGCCAGACTTGGAGGGGAAGCTGGGCAGACTTGCCGACCGCGCCGCAGAACAAGAGCAACGGAATCGCGGTACTGATGACGAGGGCGTGCGTATCGGCCTTAGTGGCGAGTTCGGTGAAGTTAACGGTGCCGTTGGCCCAGTAGCACATCACGATACCGAGGAGGAAACCGAAGTCGCCGACACGGTTGGCGATAAAGGCTTTCTTGGACGCGGCGGCGGGCGCGGCGTTTTCGTGCCAGTGGTTGATGAGCAAATAAGAGCTGAAACCGACGAGCTCCCAAAAAATGAACATCATGAAAAGATTATCGGCAAACACGATGCCGAGCATCGAAAACATGAAAATGGAGAGGCCGCCGAAGTAGCGGGCCTTAGCCGCGTCTTCGTGCATGTAGCCGAGCGAGAAGACGTGAACGCAGAGACCGACAATACCGACGATCACCAACATGAGCGCGGCGAGGTCATCGAACTTGAAGCCGATCGAGAGGGCGAAGTTGCCTAAGCGAAGCCATTCGAAGGATGCGCTGAAGCGGTCGTTGTTAAGCGCGAGCAGAAGAGCGAAGCCTGCAATCGCGGCCGCCGTGGCCGTCGATAAAATCGAGGCGATGCCACCGGAGCGGCGCAGGAAAAGCGCGATCACCGCCGCCGAAGCGAGCGGGAGCAGCAAAACAAGGAGAGCGTGCTGGAGCATGGTCATCGGCGTCAGTTCTTCAAAGTGTCGAGCTGGTCAATCTGCACCGTGTGGCGGCGGCGGAAGAGCGCGACGATGATGGCGAGACCGACGGCAACCTCGGCGGCCGCGACGGTGAGGATGAAGAAGACAAAGACGTTGCCATCCATGGTGCCGTTGACCCGCGAGAAGGCGACAAGCGCAAGCGTTGAGGCGATGAGCATGAGCTCGAGACTCATGAAGACGATCAGGGTGTTGCGGCGGATGAGCACGCCGAAAAAGCCGATGGCAAAGAGCACGGCGCTGACAATCACGTAGGCGTTGAGGCTGGCAGTCATCATTTAGCATCCTCCGCGATTTCGTGTTTCTTGCTCAGCACGATCACGCCGAGCATCGAGATTAAGAGAAGGAAACCGATGATCTGCACGGGCAACAGGTAGGTCGTGAACAATTGGTAAGCGTAGAGTTTCAGTTGCGCGCCGGCGGCGACACTGACGGGGGGCGAGCTAACAATCTGGCCTTTTAAAGCGACGCTGCCGATACCGGCGAGCAAGAGCGCGAAAGCGACAAAACCCGCGATTGTGCGAAAGCCGCGGAGGCCGAAGGTTTCTTTACCCTGCACGTCGAGCAACATAACGATAAACAAAAACAATGCGGCGACCGCGCCCGCGTACACCAGCAGGAGCACGAAGGCTAATAGGTAGGCGTCGAGCTGAACGAAGAGTCCGGCGACTCCCACGAGGCAAAGGATCAAACAGATGGACGCGTTGACGGCGTTCTTGTTTACGACGACCCCCACGGCGCAGAGCACCGTGAAGATCGCGAAAAGCAGGAAGAGAAATTGGGCCATGTCGGTCGGGTCGGGTCGGGCTTAAAAAATTCGGTGATGAAGGCGAAGTGAAGAACGGGCAACGGTGGATTAGTGGGCGTTGCCGTGTTCTTCGGCGGTTTTTTTCTTATCCCATTTGTGGTGGGCATCGGGCAACGTGCCACCGAGTTCGTAGAGGCGGTCCTTATGGTTCACCATCTCGGCGCGAGTGTAGCCGGACATTGAAAATTGATTCTGCAGGAAGATCGCTTCCTCGGGGCAAACTTCCTGGCACAAGCCGCAATAAATGCAGCGCAGCATGTCGATATCGAACGCTTGCGGGCCTTTCTCGACGTGTGCGCGATCCGCTTGATCGGCGGGTATTTCGCCTGGGGTGATGCGGATGGCTTTCGGCGGGCAGACAAATTCGCAGAGCTGGCAGGAGACGCATTTCTCGCGGCCGTTGGGGTCCTTCACGAGCGTCGGGACGCCGCGGTAACCGACAGGGATAGCCGGACGTTGCTCAGGGTACTCGAGCGTTTTCTTCGGGGCGATGAGATGCTTGAATGTCGTCTTCAACCCGCCGGCGATCTGCGGAAGATAGGTGCGCTCGAGAAAAGTGAGCGGCTTGCGTTCGACGGTAATGACGGCCATGGCGCGGTTCGGTTGAAAATTACTTTTGGATCAACGCGATCGCGATCGCGTAGAAGAGGAGGTTGGCAATGGAGAGCGGCAGCAATTTCTGCCAGCCGATCTTCATGACTTGGTCGTAGCGGAAACGCGGGAGCGTCCAGCGCACCCACATGAAGAAGAAGATCATCGCGAGCACCTTGCCCATGAAAATGGCGATGGACAAAATTCCAACAAAGAGCGGAGCGTGCGCAAACGGCAGGAACGTGCCGAGGAAATCCACGGCCGTGGCGAGCGAGACCCACGGGAGTGGGTTCCAACCGCCGCCGAAGAGCAGCATGAACACGCCGGAGCCCACGATCATGTGCGAATACTCCGCGACGAAAAACAGGCCCCATTTAAACGCGCCGTATTCCGTATGAAAACTGCCGACGAGATCGGACTCGGATTCGACGGTGTCGAACGGCTGGCGATTCGTTTCCGCGAAGAGCGCGACGAGAAAAATAAAGGCCGAGATCGGCATCAGAAAACCAAACCACATGCCACCGAGGAAACCAGGTTGGCTTTGGAACTCGACGACGCGGGCGAAGCCCATCGTACCTTCGGTGCCGGGCGCGTTGACCCAAAGAAACACCGGGAGCACGGCGAGCGTCATCGAAAGTTCGTACGAGATAAGCTGCGCCGAGGCGCGCACACTGCCGAGAAACGGGTATTTGGAATTCGAGGCCCAGCCGGCGAGAATCGCGGAGTAAACCCCCAGCGAGGACACCGCAAACACGGCCAACATACCGATATCAAGCGGTGCTAGCCCGAGCGGGATCAGTTTGCCCGCCGCATCGAAATACGCGCCGAAAGGCACCGCGACGACGGTCGTGAGCGCGGGAACCATCGCGACGATGGGCGCGAGCACGAAGTAGAATTTGTTCACATGCCCGGGCAGTGAATCTTCCTTAAACATCATCTTACCGCCGTCGGCCATGACGTGAAACACGCCGAGACGTTGGAGGAATTTACCGAGGAACGGAATCCACGCGACCCACGGCACGGTGGCGCGGTTAGGGCCGGGGCGGTCTTGAATCCAGGCGGCGACCTTGCGCTCGGCCATCGAGCACGCGCCGGCGATTGGGAAGATCACCATAATCACGGCGAGGCCTTGCAAAATCAGGCGGATGACGAGCGGAATTTCGAAGTAGAAGTCGAACATGGCGGCGCTTCGGTTCAGGCGGTCGCAGCGGCAACGGCGGGTTGCGCGGGTTTATAGTGGAGCGTCTCGCCTTCGACAAAGGGCAACGCGGCGTACGGCGTGGCATCGAGCACCAAGCCGGTCTCGGGGAGATTGGCGAAGGTCATCGTCGCGAGCGCGGGGACTTCGGCCGCGATAACCTTCCAGAGCGAGCCGAGTTCGGCGGGGAGCGCGGCCCCGCCAGCGGCGGCGACCAACTGGGCGAGGACAACAAGGTCGTCGGTCGCACCGGCGGCCGCAGGAACGGCTTTGAGGGTTTTCTGGATGCGGAACTGTTGGTTCACGAACGTGCCGCTCTTTTCAAAGACGGTGAGAGTCGGGAACACGACTTTAGCGGCGGCACTGGTGGCATTGGCGTGGGCGCCGAGGTAAACGATGGAAACCTTCGCGAGCTGCGCGGCGGTGAGGCCGGCGGCGGCGAGGTCTTCGTTGATGGCGACAACGGCTTTGATTTTGCCGGCGTCGATCTGCGCAGCAAGGTCGGTGAGTTGCTGGGCGGGCAACGTCTTAATGAGGCCGGTGACAAGAGCGCCGCGGACGTTGGGGTTGCGGTCAGCGGAGATGAGGAGCTTGTCGCCCTGCCCTACTCGGCTGACGAGGTGCGCGGAGGCTTTGAGCGCGGTGGCGAGGTGGCGGGTGAAGAATTGTTCTTCCACCGTGCTGCGAGCGGAGCCGACGATGGCGATGGCGCCGGGCGTAGATTTGAAGAGCGCGGCCGCACGAGCCACGAGGGCTTCAATGGTCTCGGTGGCAGCGAGGCGATCAGCGGCTTTAACGGCCTTGTAAAGTACGCGGGCGCTGTCGGCGAGCCAGGTGTCGTTCACCTCGTCGTTGCGGCGCGGGGTGATGCGGTAGATCGTGCCTTCACGGGACCAGACGACGGTGTTGGCGCCGACGGAGGATTCGGTGTCGATGACATTGGTCTGCTTGAGAAACCAGACGCGCATCTTGAAGCGGAAATCGGTGCTGGTGAGCGCGCCGACGGGGCAGATGTCGACGGTGTTCAGCGAGTAATTATTCTCGAGTTTCTTGCCCGGATAGCAGGTGAGCGTCGAGTAACTGCCGCGATCGACGAAGCCGAGAACATCGTCTTTGGCGATTTCCTTGGAGAAACGGATGCAGCGGGAGCAGAGGATGCAGCGCTCGTCGTCGAGGGTGACGCGGGGCCCGAGTTGGGTGCGCTTGGGTTTGACGTTTTTCTGTTCGACGAAGCGGGAGTAGCCGCGGCCGTAACCGGTGGCTTGTTCCTGGAGTTTGCATTCGCCGGCTTGATCGCAAATGGGGCAATCGAGCGGATGATTGATGAGGAGGAACTCCATGACGCCTTCGCGGGCGTCTTTAACCATGGGGGAGATCGTCTTGACGTGAAGGCCGGGGGAGACGTTGGTGCCGCAGCCGATCTGGGGGCGCGGGATCCAGTTGATCTTCTGCTTGCCGGTGGCCGGATCCATGATCGGCGCCTTGGTGGCGGGATCGACGGCGGGCATGCCCATTTCGATCAGGCACATGCGGCAATTGCCCACGACCGAGAGTTTCGGGTGGTAGCAATAATGCGGCACGTCGACGTTCACCAGGCGCGCGGCCTCAATGACGTTGGTGCCTTTCGGCACGGCGATCTCCTGGCCGTCGATGTTGACGGTGACGAGGTCGGGTTTAGCGGGAGCGATCATCGGGACGGGAGAGGGTTAAACGAGCGCGACCGCGTCGGCGGGTTTCGCGGTCTTTTTGGTCTCGGGATACTGTTTAAATTCGTCGCCAAATTTAGCGATGAAGCTCTGGGTTGGCCACGAGCAGGCTTCGCCGAAGGCGCAGATGGTGCGGCCGGGAATCTGGTCGGCGACGCTCTTGAGGAGCGCGGCGTCTTCATTGCGCGCTTGGCCGTGGACCATGCGCGAGGTGATTTTCTTCATCCAGAGCGAGCCTTCGCGGCAGGGCGTGCATTGGCCGCAGCTTTCGTGGGAGTAGAAAGCGTTAATGTTGGCGAGGGCTTCGACCATGTTGACGGTGTCATCCATGACGATGACGCCACCGGAGCCGCCCATCGTGCCGATCATGCCGAGGGAATCGAAATCCATAGGCACGTCTTCGACGCCCCAATCGTAGTCGACCAACTCGGTGCCGACCTTGCGCTTGCCTTTGAAACGTTCGCCGAAACGGAGGATTTTCGCGGAAGAGCCGCCGGGGATGACCGCTTTGAATTTACGACCGGGCAGCGGGCCGCCGCAGACCTCGTTGAGGAGCTGGCCCATGGTGATCGTGCCGGCGGGGAACTCGTAGTAGCCGGGGCGTTGCACGTGGCCGGAGACACAGAAGATGCGCGTGCCGGTGTTGCCGGGCGTGCCGATCTTGGCGTATTCGGCGCCGCCGTGCTCAGCGATGTACTTCACGTGGCAGAGCGTCTCGACGTTATTCACGATCGTCGGGCACTGGTAGAGACCAAGGACGGCGGGGAAATACGGGGGCTTGATGCGCGGATTGGCGCGTTTGCCTTCGAGCGATTCGATGAGGCCAGTCTCTTCGCCGCAGATGTAGGCGCCAGCGCCGCGGTGAACGAAAATTTCACAGGAATAGCCGGTGCCCAGGATGTTCGGGCCGACGAAGTTGGCCGCGCGAGCCTCGGCGATGGCTTTTTCCAAAATACGGGCGCCGTGCGGCATCTCGCCACGGATATAAATGTAGGCCTGCTTCACGTTGTTCGCGAAGCACGAGATCATCGTGCTCTCGATCAACTGATGCGGATCCTGATGCATGATGTAGCGATCCTTGAAGGTACCGGGCTCGGATTCGTCAGCGTTGACGATGAGATAAATGGGTTTGCCGCTCTTACGGTCCACGAGGCCCCACTTCACACCGCAGGGGAAACCCGCGCCGCCACGACCGCGCAGGCCGGATTTTTTAACTTCGTCGATGAGCTCCTCGGGCTTGCGGGCGACGGCTTTTTTCAAGACTTCGTAGCCGCCGTTACGCAGGTAACAGCCGATGTCGTTCGTGTATCCGGGCTCGTCAATGTGCTTGAAGATGATGCGGAGTTGTTCGGGAGCGGGCATGGACGGAAGGGAGTCAGCGTTTCTGGGCTTCAGCTTTGATCTGGTCGCTCAACTGTTTCGCTTTCGCGCAGTCGACTTTCTCGTGGAGTTCGTCGTCAATCATGACGACCGGAGCGGTGCCGCAACTAGCGAGACATTCCACGAAATCAACCGTGACTTCGCCGTCGGGCGAGACTTCGCCGAGGTGAGTGTGAAATTCTTGCTCAAACGTCGCGCAGGTCTTGTAACCACCAAGAAGAGCGCAGGAGAGCGTGCGGCAGACTTTGATGTGCCGACGACCGATCGGCTTCTGCCGGAACATCGGGTAAAACGTGATCACTTCGAGCACGTTGATCGGTTGCAGCTCGAGCTTGGCGGCGACCCACTCGCTGGTGTCGGGCGGGAGGTGTCCTACATCCTCTTGGATGAGGTGCAGCAACGGGAGCGTGGCGCTCCGCTTCGTCGGGTAATGCGTGATTACCTCGTCGATCTTGGAGAGTGTTTCGGGCTTGAGATTCATCGAGCTGGGTTCGCGAAAAAAACTTAACGGTCGCACTCACCCATGACGAAGTCGAGGGAGCCGAGCAACGTGACGACGTCAGACATCATGGTCCCGACGCAGACTTTAGGGAGGATGGAGAGATTGCAGAACGAGGGTGAGCGAATCTTCATGCGCCACGGCACACCGCCGCCCTTACTCACGATGTAAAAGCCAAGCGCACCCTTGGGATTTTCCGCTTCGAAATACACTTCGCCGGCCGGGATCTGCGGGCCTTCGGTGACGATCATGAAGTTGTTAATCAACTCCTCCATCGAGGTGAGAATCTTGTCCTTCGGCGGCGCGAAAATCTTGCGCGCGTCCTTCGCGTACCAGTCACCGCTGGGGAACTTGGCGACGATCTGGCGGATAATCCGCACCGACTGGCGCATTTCTTCGCCGCGGCATAGATAACGATCGTAGCAATCGCCCTTCGTGCCCACCGGAACGTCGAATTCGTATTGCTCGTAGCCCGAGTAAGGCCGGTCTTTGCGCAGATCGAGCGCCACACCGGAGCCACGGAGATTAGGCCCGGTGAGACCGTAGGCGAGCGCATCGGCTTTCGTGATGATGCCGACGCCGACCGTACGGTCTTGGAAAATCTTATTCCGCGTGAGCAGCGCCAACGTTTCCTCGAGCGCAGGCTCGAACTGATCGCAAAACGCGATCACTCGGCCGAGCCAACCCTCGGGCACATCACGCGAGACGCCGCCGATACGCGTGTAACTCGTCGTGAAACGCGCGCCCGTGAGTTCTTCGAAAAGCTTGTAGAGGTGTTCGCGCTGATTGAGCGAGTGCACGAGCACGGTCCAAGCGCCGACATCGAGGCCGAACGCGCCGAGGCCCATCAAGTGCGCCGAGATGCGGGCCATTTCCGCCGTGAGCACGCGGATCGCTTGGCAACGTGCTGGGACTTCGAGGCCCGCGAGTTTTTCCACCGCGATGGCGTAGGCCATATTGTTGGCTAGCGGCGCGAGATAATCCAACCGGTCCGTGTAAGGCACGAACTGATTATAAGTCATGTTCTCGGCGATCTTCTCGTCGCCGCGGTGCAAGTAGCCGACGATCGGGTCGCACTTTGTGAGGACTTCGCCGTCGAGCTCCATCTGGAGGCGCAACACGCCGTGCGTGGACGGATGGGAAGGCCCCATCGAGAGGGACATCTTTTCCGGCGCAAATTCTTGCTCGGCGCCGGCGGCTTTCGCCGCGCTATCTGGAAAGGCAATTTCGGTGGCCATGGCGTCGGTAAATCAGGCTTGGGGTTTAGCGGAGCGTTCGTTCCAGCTCTCGTCTTTGGCGCGAGGCTCGGCTTCGGTGAGGTTCATCTCGCCAGAAGACGCCACAAAGGGCCCGCCTACCATCGGCGCCGGGATCACTTTGGCTTGGGTTTCTTCCGCCACTTCGAGATCGGGCAACGCCGTCTCGATGCCCGCCAATGGGAATTCTTTACGCAAAGGATGATAGGGATAACCATCCCACATCAAAATACGGCGCAAGTCTGGGTGGCCTTCGAACTTAATTCCAAACATATCGTAGGCCTCACGTTCGTGCCAGTTGGCCGCCGGCCAAAGATCCACGACACTCGGCACCGCCGGAGCCGCATCATCACCCGTACACGGCGTCGCCACACGCACGGCCGCGTGCGAGGTGGTCGAATAAAGATGATACACCGCCGTGAACCGCGGCGTCGCGCCCTCGGCCCAGTCGATCGCCGTGACATCCGACAACAAATCAAACCCGGCCTCATCGCGCAGCGATTTCAACGCGGCGACAAGATCCGCCGTCGGCACATCGACCGCAGGACAATCGCGGCTGGCGCGGTCGGTCACCTGCGGAAATTTAGCCTTGAGGGCGCTAAGGGCGTCGACGGAAGCGGACATCGTTAAAATAAGAAATGCGTTTAACCTAAAGCAGAACTCAGGCCTTAAAAAGTTGGCCGGCGGAATGCTCGGTCTTAATCTTACTCTGAAGCTTGATGAGCGCGTCGAGCAAAGCCTCAGGCCGCGGAGGGCACCCACTTACATAAACGTCGACCGGAATGATCCGATCCACGCCCTGCAACGTCGCGTAACTACGGTACATGCCGCCCGAACTCGCGCAGGCGCCCATGGCGATCACCCATTTAGGCGAGGTCATCTGATCGTAAATACGACGCACCACCGGCGCCATTTTGTAGGTCACGGTACCGGCGACGATCATGCAATCTGCCTGACGCGGGGAAAAACGCATCACCTCAGCGCCGAAGCGCGCGATGTCGAAGCGGCCGTTGCCGACGGCCATCAATTCGATGGCGCAGCACGCCAGACCCATCGGCATCGGCCACACGGAGTTAGTACGGATCCAGTTGATGACCGCGTCGGCGCGAGAAACGATGACTTCGCCTTCGACCTTGCCGTTGTAGCCAAATTCGGAGTTTGCGGAGACCATGGATAAAATTGGGTTGATAGGACACTATCGGCGCCGACCGTAGTGACCCAGGTCGGTCGCGCAAGATGCTTTTCCGGAAATCCTCCGGTCATTAGCCCGAACGGGCTACCTCAAGTAAAAAACTGGCGGAAAGGACGAGATTTCAACACGAACCAAAGTGGCGCTAATAGATGTTTTTTAAAGGGCAATCCCGCTGAAATCTTTAGCGAACGTGCCTGCCCGTGGCGCGAGATGTCGAGATGATCGAGAGGGAATTCCGGTTACCACCGAGGGAATTCGCGCCACTTCGGCCTCCGGTTCGTCATTGACGTATCGGTGATCGATATTCGCTGGCCTTGGACGCACCATCGGGTTTTCCGGCGGCCTGGCGCATGTGGTTGGTTCGCAGGTTTGTGATTAACCACTGACGATGCGCCGAGCATCCTTGAGGAGGAGCACGAGGTGCATCGGGTAACCTGGAAGCGGCGCGAAATCGTAACGCTCGTAAAAGGCTTTGGCCGCTTCGTCCTTGGCATGCACAAGCAACGCGCGCACGCCGACGCCCTCGGCCGCAGTCAACACACGGATAATCGCGTCCTTGAGTAGACCGGCTCCAATTCCTTGGCCTTGCCAGGAACGGTCCACGGCGAGTCTCGCCAAGAGCACGACCGGAATCGGGTGGCGCGGTGCGCCCTTTTGGAGGCGGGTCGGTGCATCTGCGTAGAGGATCTGTGATGCCGCCAAACTATAATAGCCGACAACGATATGGCTGTCTGTGGTCGCGACGTAGGTCTTGGCGGTCCCGGATTGGTGGTTGCCAAGCGCGTGGCGGGACAAGAACTCGTCAAGTGGCGGAGCACCGCAATCGAATGCGGCAACCTGATGATGCGCTCCCAGCGGCTCAGGTCGATTGAGCGTTTTGGGCGAAGACATCGGGAGTCGTTAGAAGTTTGCGCAGACGGGGCAAGTCACGCGCTGGCGCGTCCAACCGTTTCGCAAATTCATTCCATGGACCTTTCTTAAGCGCGAAAGTCTGCTGGCTGAGGAGGTCGGCTTGGGCCCGCTCGACGGCAGCACGCAGAATGTAGTCGGTCAGATTGGTAGCGCCTGAGAGTTCCGCTGCCAAGATCAGTAATGATTTCGTCTTGGGCGGAGTGCGCAGATGGATTTGAGCAGTAGCGGTGGCCATGATTGGTGAACTTTATTGTCAACACAAGTGATACACACGAACCAGCGTGTCAATCATAGGCACCTCCGCACACGGCTGCAACGTGTGGCCCATTTGGAAAACGCCAGAATCCTAGCTTTAATTTCTTGCGCGGGAGTTCGCGTTATCCAACCACTCGCCTGCTTGGGCAGGGGTGCAACTGGCGGATTTACGGTTCGTTAGAAAACTGGCGGAGAGGGAGGGATTCGAACCCCCGGTTCCCTTTCGGAAACACGCGCTTTCCAAGCGCGCGCATTCGACCACTCTGCCACCTCTCCGGTGTTAAACCGACTCGTCGAAAACGAGCCCGTCGTTGGGCGAAGGGGCGAAACAAAGAGCGCAGCCCGAGCCGGGTCAACGCGGAACTTGCACGGTCTTTAATCCAGCGCTCTGTCGCCGCCAAGCATCCGGACTCGCCCGCTCCACCGCCCGGAACGCCCGATAGAAATTGGAAACGTCCTCGAAGCCACATTCATAACAGATCGACGTCACCGACCGCCCCGTTTCACGCAACAGCCTCCGCGCGTGCGCCAACCGCAGCGCCCGCACCGTGTTAAACCACGTATCGCCGGACACCTGCTTAAACAGTGTCGTAAACCTCCGCCGACTCAGCCCCAACCGCTCCGCCGCTCCATCAATGTGCCGCTCCTCGAAAAACGTCTGCTCAAGTCCTTGCGCATACCCCGCCACCCGCGCCTTCGCCAACGACCCCGCCGGCTGCGCCGCAGCACGCCCGCCCTTCTTCGCCCCCATCCCGCGCAACACCAGCCCCATCAATTGCCAAGCCAGCCCGAGCAACAACGCCTCCCCACCCGCCCGCCGCAGCGTCTGCTCGTGCAACATCTGCCGGATCAGCGCGCGCGCATCCATCGCCCACGTAGCATGACCAAACACCTGCACGCTCCCCAGGCCCTGCGCGCTCGCCGGCAACACCCCCAACACCCGCGCTTCCACACACACGGCATAAAGCGACATCGGCCGCGTGTCCTCGATCCGATGCCGACATCCCGCCGGGACCAACACCACCGCGCCAGTTTCCAAAACTTCCCGCCGCGGCCCGTCCACCAACACCCCCGCCCCCGCCACCACGAGCAACACTTTCACAAACGCATGCGCCGTGTCATCCATCCGAAATGCACGATCATGCCGGCTTTCCAAAACAAAAACCCCCGCCGCGTTAAACGTGACGTCGATCGGGCGGCGGGCGAGCGGTTCAAACATATCCGTCCGATTTCAGTTAAATTGCCCGATCTGCCAAGCTTGATTGCCCAGCCCGCCACGACACGTACCGCCGCTTTTGCTAGGGTTTTCTTCCGCTCCATGACTCTCGACGAAGACCACGTCCTACATTCTCTCCGCGCCACCTGGCAACCCGTAGCCAACTCCACGAGTCTCGCCCCCGGCGCTGTGATGGGTGTCACTTTACTCGAAACGGAGCTCGTCTTGGCGCGCTTCGCCGAGGGTCGACTCCTCGCGGCGGATGTCGCTTGCCCGCATAAAGGCGCACGGCTTTCCGCCGGTTGCATCCGTGAGGGCGAACTCATGTGCCCGTACCACGGTTGGCGCTTCGATCCGGCGGGCGCCTGCCAATCCATTCCATCCCTCGTCGAGCCCAACGCCGCCAAACTCGCCCTGTCTCACCTCCACGCCTACGCCGTGCAAGAGCGCTACGGCTTAATTTGGGTCCAGCTCGATTCCACGCCTGCCGCCGATGGCACGGTCGCTACGTTGCCCGAAGTGCCAGAATTTGATGACCCGCACTGGACCTACGTCATGGGCCCGCCCATGGCGTTTGCGACCGGCTGGCGCCGCGAGGTCGAAAACTACCTGGATATGACCCATTTCGCTTTCGCCCACGCCACCACGTTGGGCAAGGCCGCCGACCACCGTCTTCCGCCGATGGACATCTGCGAAACGGCCGATGGTGGTTTCCAGATGGACGCGCCCTTCCCCGCCCTCGCCACGCCCGCGGAGCCTCCCGGCAAACTCCAGAGCGCGCACCACCGCACCCAACGCGGTTATTTGCCCAACTTCACCACCATCCGCCAGAGTTTCGCCGACGGCGACGCCCGCGTCCTCCTGCACGTTCCTTCGCCCCGCACGCGCACGAGTTGCACGGTTTTTTGGTCACTCGCGATTTCTCCGGGCTTCGACGGCCCGCCGCCCGCCACTCAACTCGAATTTGCCGTCCGCGTCCTCGACGAAGATCGCCTCATGTGCGAAAACCAAATCCCCGCCGAAGTACCGATCAACCCAGGCCGCGGAGGCTGGGGCGTCCTGGTCATGCCCGGCGACACCCTCGCCAACACCTTCCAAAAACAACTCCGCCGCTGGCTCACCGCCCGTCCCGCCCCGACCACCCTCGCTGAAAAATCAGCATAATCCCGCTCGCCACCCCGCGTCTTTATAGGCCCAACTCAACTTTCATTTTTCACACCCCCACCTATCACCATGGCCAAACCCAGCATCCTCACCACCACCGTCGGCTCCTATCCAGTTCCAGACTGGCTCGCGGCCCTTCCTTCCGAGCAAGCCGTCATCGACGCCACGCGCGTCGTTTTCGATATCCAACACCAAGCCGGCATCGACCTCCCCACCGACGGCGAGCTCTACCGCTTTGACGTCAACCACCCTGACACCAACGGCATGATCGAATACTTCATTCGTCCCATGTCCGGCATCAACGGCCAGGTCGGCCGCTCCATCACCGAAGAATTCTCCCGCCATCATCCGATGGGGTTCCGCCGCAAGCCCGCTGGCGTCGTCACCGGCGCCCTCGGCGAAGGCTCCCTTAACTTGCTCGCCGATTGCCAACGAGCCGCCTCCGTCTCCGGCGGTGACTTCAAGTTCACGGTCACGAGCCCCTACATGCTCGCGCGCACGCTGCTCGACCACCACTACGGCAGCTTCGACAAGCTCACCATGGCCCTCGGACACGTCCTCGCCGCCCAGATGCCCGGCCTCCCCGCCGCCTGCGTCCAAGTCGACGAAGCCAACATCCCCGGCAATCCCAAAGACGCCCCCCTCGCCGCCGCTTCGATGAACCTCGTCCTCGACGCCATCGACAACAAGACCGAGCGCGCCGTCCACTTTTGCTTCGGCAACTACGGCGGTCAGACGATCCAGAAGGGAAACTGGAAAGCCCTCCTCGATTTCCTCAACGCCCTCCACACCGACCACCTCGTTCTCGAACTCGCCCACCGTCCCGCCAGCGACCTCGATGCCCTCAAACACATCGACAAGAAAATCGCCCTCGGCGTCGGCGTGATCGACATCAAGGTGAACCACATCGAGACCGCCGACGAAGTCGCCGCGCGCATCGAAGCTGTGGAAAAGAAAGTCGGCCCCGGCCGCGTGAAGTGGGTCCACCCCGATTGCGGTTTCTGGATGCTCAAACGCTCCATCGCCGACCGCAAAATGGAAGCCCTCGTCCTCGGCCGCGACAAATACCTCGGTCGCTAAACCGCCCGCGGTTGACCGCGTTTACCGCAGGCCGCGCCTCACCGCGCGGCCTTTTTTGCACCCAGCCGCCGCGTGCCTCGCGTTGACACCCGTGTGAGCGCACTACACCTGTAGTGCATGAGCTCCGCGACTGTTCCCACCTCAATTCGGCTCACCGCCGCCGAGAAACGCCGCATCGCTATCGCCGCCCGCAAACGTGGCCTGAGCCCCGCCACCTACATAAAGCGTGTCGCCCTCGAAAGCACCCAAAGCTCCATCACCAGCGACGCCAAACTCGAACGCCTCGCCACCCTCGTGCGCTCCGTCTACGATGCCGTCGAAGACGAAATCGACTACCGCGCCGCCGCCGCCGCTTGGGGACGTCACCTCAAAAGCGGAGCCAAGACCATGAGCGGCGAGGAGGCTCGTCATGCGTTGGGACTTTGAACTGAGCCCTGAGGCGGTCAAACAGCTTGAGAAAATCGGCCCTTCGGCCGCAGAGAGTATTTTAGGGTTTCTCGAAAAACGCATCCGTGGCGCTGCAGATCCAATGGCCTTCGGCAAAGCCCTTCGCGGCGAGCTCAAGGGTTTTTGGCGCTACCGCGTGAAAGACTACCGCATACTCTGTCGAATCGAGGAGTGCCGCGTCGTTGTCATAGTTATCGCCGTCGGCCACCGCTCGAGCATTTACGAAGACTAAAGCCGAGCCTCACCGCGCGGTCTTTTTTGCGCCCAGCTGCCGCGCCAACTTGGCCAACGCTCGGATCAAGTCCTGATCCACTCGCGCGTACGGCAACTCACCCATCATCAGCGGCACAAAATCATCCGAATAACCTGCCCTCCGCTGCGCCGCCGCATCCGGTGCGTAGCCGTTGCCACCAACTAAGCTCACGACCCAGGTGGCCACGTGCGGACTGTTTTTCAAAATCACCGACTGCAAGCTGTGGTACACTTCCAGCCCGCAGCCCAACAACGCCACCGGCCCGATCCTCAAACCATGCACGCGTACCGGCGGATTTGGCGCCACCCGCCCGCGCCACTCCGTGAGCAACGCCCGCATACCCTGTAACCGGGCCATCTCCATCCCGCGAGTGTGCAAAGGCGGTAACCCGCCAGCGTGGGGAAAATCTGTCACGCCGGCTTCGGTGAAAATCTTTTCCAAAGCCGACACCCGCTTGAGTACCCGAGCCTTCGACCAAGCCACGCGAGTAAATTTAATTTCATCACTCACGTTAACCAAAGCGTTAGCCGCGCACGCGACCGGTCGCGCCACGCGCAATCCACGCGCCACCGCGCCTACATACTGACGCGCGATCGCGTTCAAGGCCCGCCGCGATTCCCGCGGTACGCGGTGGTTCAACTTCGGGTTAACATCGCCCAGCGCTCCCGGCAAAAAAATCGCCACCGCACCCGCGTGCTTCGCTTCCAGTTGGATCGAGGCCAGTCCGACAAAATCCCCGTGAATCGCCGCGGTTTTTTCGCCATAAACAACCGGGTGACAGCCGAAATGGTGGAGCAACCCGACCAGTTTTCCGCCCGCACCATACGCTGCCAACACGCGTACGGTCGGGTCCGTCTGCTCGGGCTTTGCCGGCCGCCAACGAAGATTCATCCGCTCCGCAAAATTCGCGTTCAGCGCAAAACCCGTGTCTGTCTCGCGGTTCACAGCAATGCCTTCACACGCGACGTGTGCGTGTCGCCACTCGACCTCGGCCAGCGCTGCCTTAGCACGGACCGCTGCTTCGGCCGCCCGTGCGGGCAATGTCTCCAAATAAACCGCATCCGGCTCACCCCACCCAAACATCCCGCCGACCGAGGGCGCACTGTGCGTGTGCGTAGAAGACAAAAACACCTCATCCGCTCGGCAACCCACGCGCGCAGCGACAGCCGCGCGAATGCGCTCGGCCAAGGGCCGCGGCGTTCCACACAACTCCAGACTCAGCAACACGACATTCGTTTTTCCGTCACGGATCACTGCCGCACGCGCCGCAAGGGGCGCGACGATTTCCTGCGCCGCGCGGTTGCGGTACGGCCCGTAGCCAGCCAATTGAACGCCTAGGCGCGGCGTGAGGTCGCTCTTGCCGAAGCCCGCTTTCATCAGCGTCGCGCCGGCGCGGTCGGTCCGGCCGTGCGCTCGTGATCGCGCAGCGCCCCGATATTTGCTTCTAATTTCAAAATAATCTCGGCCATACGGCTCACCATTTCTTCGTTGGGATCGACGAAGTCAAAACGCGTCTCGATCGAGTTGGCCACGCGCCAACGGCACTGCGGCAACGCCATTCCGCGATAATCCACGCCCGAGCGCTCGAGCGCCGCGAGCCACGACACGCGCGGGCCGCGGTAATCTTGCCAATGTAGCCGCGCCCAATCCGGGATCGGCGACGGCACATAGCCAAACGCCATCATGCCTTCCGCCTTCATCGCCGCCGCGAAGGTGTTGCGCGACACCCCCGCCGACGCGGGATCAAAATTCATCGTGAGCAGATGATAAACCGGCTTCACGCCCGCCGCGTAGTCGGGCATCCGCAAAAATTTCGCAGCAGCAATTTTACTCCGCAACAGCTCCGCGTGCCGGCGACGCTCAGCGATCCAGCCGTCGATCCGGCCAAATTGTTCCGTGAGCAACACCGCGTTTAACGGCGTCACACGATACGTGTACACGAGCGAATCTACCCACGGCCGCAGCGCATCCGGGAAATCTGTTTCCGGCGAGCGGCCCATGTGTTGCCCGATCATAGCGCCTTTCCAGAAAACGGATTCGTCCGGCGTCACGAGATAACCGGCCTCCGTCGTGGGCAGCACTTTGCCGCCCATGCAGGAAAAACCCGCGGCATCGCCGACGTTGCCTACGCGCAAACCGTCGATCTCCGCGCCGTGCGCTTGGCTGCCGTCTTCGACGAGCTTCAAGCCGCGGCGGTCGGCGATTTCGCGTAAGCGGCGCAAGTTCGCGGGCTGCCCGAAAATATGCACCGCAAGAATCGCCTTCGTGCGCGGCGTGATCGCCGCCTCCACCGCCGCCGGATCGATCAAGCCCGTGTCCCGCTCCACATCCACAAAGATCGGAATCGCATTCTGGTGCAGAATACACGAGGTCGACGCGCCCCACGTGTAAGGCGTCGTGATCACTTCATCGCCCGAACAAATTTCCAGACCCGCCAGCGCCGCCTGCAACGCCGCATGACCCGAGCTGCACGCCAAAACTCGACGGCCGCCGTGATAACGCGAGATCGTGTCTTCGGCCTCAGCAATTTCCGGTGAGTGAAACCGCCCGAGTCCCACGGCCTTGCCCGCGCGCAACACTTCGCCAACGCGCTCGATGGCCCGCTCCGAAAATACAGGAAACTTCGAATATACCACTTCGCCCACCGGCGTGCCGCCGAGCAGGGCCAATTTTGATGCCGAGGAGGGAGAATGCGTACTCATTATGCACTCAATCTACCACGTCGCTACCGCCGCGGGAATAGCCGCACTTACGAAGCCATGGCCAAACTTCCGCTTCGCGCCGCGAGCGCCGCCCTCGGCGTCTGCCCCGTCACCCGCTTAAACGCGCGGCTAAACGCAAAGGGATCCGCGAAGCCTAAGCCAAGGGCGACGGCCTTCACGCTCGCCCCGGTGCGCCCGAGGCGTTGCTGCGCCAACACGATCCGTTCGCCCAAAATAAATCGCCCCAGCGGCGTGCCCGTCTCCGCGCGAAAAAGTCCCGTCAGATAATTCGGCGACACGTGAACCGCCCGCGCCACGTCGCCCAAGGCCAGCGGCCGCGCCGCGTTCGCCCGCACAAAGTCCACCGCACGACCCACGAGTTGCGCGCGCGTATCGTGCTGCGCTTCGCCGCCATCGAGCACGCGGCGATACAACGCGAGCGTCACCGTAAGCATCGCCTCGCGCAGCGCATCCACATCCGGCGCCCGTCCCGCACTCGCCATCACGCGCAATGCCGCCAAGCGCCCGCGTGCCTCGGCGGGCAACGCCGCCAAGCTCATACGATGTTCCACTTCGAAGCCGCCGCGTTTCGAGTAGCGCGTCGCGTGCAGGCTCGGTTCACCTTCGTGCAAACTCCACCACACGAGCCGATAGCCCACACCCGGCCGACCAAATGCCTCGGCGTGCGCCGTTCCTGCCGGACAAATTACCAGATCGCCCGGCTGCAGTCCGCAGCCGGCGCGTTCAAAACTAAATCGGCATCGCCCAGCCAAAAGCAGGCATAGCTCCGCGTGTTCGTGCGCGTGATCTTCGCCGTAAAGCGCCGGGATAAACTTCATCCGCGGACGTCGCTCCGCAGGCCGCGCGCCGCGCCACGGGCCGAGCACCTGCGCCGCACCCAACCCGCCCAAAGCGGAAATCAATTCGCGACCTAAAAATACCGTGAGCGACACGCCACCATCGAAACAACCTGCACCGGCGTCTGCAAAACTTTCTTCCGCGTCCCCAGATGCGGGGCGGCGTGCTTAAACCACGCGAGCGCCACCCGCGACGACAAGCTCCACGGGGTTCCCGCCGACTTCATGCGCCAAGAGCCGTTCGTCGCGGTGCCGCAGCATAATCAAATCCGCGCGTTGGCCGACTTCGATTGTGCCTCGATCGGTCAAGCCGAGCACCGCTGCCGCGTTCACCGTGGTCGCGGTGATCGCCTCCGCCGGCGTGAGGCCTGCATAACGCACCGCCAGCGCAATGACGAAGGGCATCGAATGCGTCGGCGCCGAGGCCACGCCGTAATCGCTCGCGAGCGCGATTAATCCACCGCTGTCTGCAAAAGCTCCGGCGCGCGCGTAGCGGCCTTTACCGTGAAAACTCGCCGCCGGTGTGAACACGCCAAAGGTATCGCTCGCCGCTAACGCCACGAGATCCGCCTTTGAGGCGTTTTCTAAATGATCCACGCTGCGCAGATGCAGCCGCAACGCCTCAGGCACCATGCCCGTCGACGTCGCCGCGTCCGCGCTTACGCGCAGCGGCAACCCATGTTTGCCCGCGCGCTCAAACAGACGCACGCACGCCTCCACCGGCCACGCATCCGCCGCGCTCACGGCGTCCACGGCGATGCCCGGGAATTCGTGCCACACCGCTGGCAACAACTCACGCACGACCATGCGCGTAAACGCCGCCACGTCGCCTTCCACGGCTTGCCCGAGTAGGGCCGTGGGCACGACGGTGCCGGTAAATTCCTGCGCCGCCCGAGCGATGGCGTGCAGCATTTTGGTTTCGCCGTCGATGCTCAGCCCGTAGCCGCTTTTTACTTCCATCGTAGTCGTGCCGCCGCGCAGCATCGCGTCAAGGCGTCCGCGGAGGCTGGCTGCGAGTTGTTTCCGCGTCGCCTCGCGCACGGCGCGCACGGTGGCTTGGGTGCCGCCGCCTTTTTTTAAAATCTCCGCTGGCGCAATCCCGCTCAATTCTTGTTCCCATTCCGCGAGGCGATCTCCCGCCCAACACGCATGCGTGTGACAATCGACAAAACCGGGCATCAACACGCGCCCATCCGCCTCGATCACTTCGGCGTCCGCTGGCACAGGCAAGTCCGGTCCTACGGCCGCGATTTTCCCGTCTACGACGAGCACATCGCCGCGCGCGATCACGCCGAGTTCCTTGAGCGCAGGACCGCGCCGGGCTTTGCGCCCGCCAAGCAACGTCGTCACGGCGGCCCCATCAGATTGCGCGAGGGTCAGGACGCGGGCGTGGCGGATCAAAAGACTCATGGCGCGAACCTTTACGGTCTTGCCCGCGCGTGCAAGCCGCACGCCACAGTTGCCAATTCCGCCCAACCACCACCTAGTTTACCTCCTGCCGCCATGTCCGCCGATCTCTCCGAACTTTATCAACAGGTCATTCTCGACCACAACCGCCGCCCCCGCAACCGTGGCAAACTCCCCACGGCCAACCGCGTCGCCCACGGCAACAACCCTTCCTGCGGCGACGAATGCAGCGTGCATCTGCGCCTCGATGGCGACCGCATCGCGGAGATCACTTTCGATGGATCCGGTTGCGCTATCTCGCAGGCCAGCGCCTCGCTCATGACGACGCAGCTCAAGGGTAAGACCGGCGCCGAGGCCCAGAAACTTTATGACGAGTTCCACCACATTGTGACCACCGGCGAAGCGCCCACCGAGATCAGCGACCTCGCCGCGTTCGCTGGCGTCCATACGTTTCCCGCCCGCATCAAGTGCGCCACGCTCGGTTGGCACGCCGCCCTCAACGCCCTTAAAGGCGATCCACTTCCGGCCACCACCGAGACGCATAAAGATTAAGCCATTTCCCACTTTCGCCTTTAGCCCATGTCCGACCTCGCCCGCACCCGCGCTGATTTCCCGATCCTGCACCAGCAGGTCAACGGCAAGCCCCTCGTCTACCTCGACAACGGCGCCACCTCGCAGAAACCCCGCCGCGTGATCGATGCTCTCGTTCACTATTACGAGCGCGACCACTCCAACGTCCACCGAGGCCTCCATGCGCTTTCCATGCGCGCGACCGACGCCTACGAAGGCGCGCGCACTCGCGTCGCAAAATTCATTCACGCCGCCGACCCCGCGGAAATTATTTTCACGCGCGGCACGACCGAGAGTATTAATATTATCGCGCACAGTTGGGCCCGCGCGCACCTCAAAGCTGGCGATGTCATCCTCACCACTGAGATGGAGCACCACTCCAACCTCGTCCCGTGGCAACAAGCCGCCCGCGCCGTCGGCGCCACGGTCCGCTACATCCCGGTGCTCGGGACCGATGCCGAGGGCGGACTCGATTACGCCGCGCTCGATACGTTGCTCACGCCGGAAGTGAAGCTCCTGACGTTCACCCACATATCCAACACCCTCGGCACCATCAACGACGCCGTGCGCCTTTGCGCTCGCGCCCGCGCGATCGGCGCCGTCTCAGTCGTCGATGCCGCCCAATCCATCGGCCACACCCGCATCGATGTACAGGCCCTCGGTTGCGATTTTCTCGTTTTCTCGGGCCACAAGATGTGCGGCCCCACGGGGATCGGCGTACTTTACGGTCGGCGCTCCTTGCTCGATCAACTCGCCCCCGACGAAACCGGCGGCGGTATGGTCGTAAATGTCACCTACGAGGGCGCCACGTGGAAACCTTCCCCTGAGCGTCACGAAGCCGGCACGCCCAACATCGCCGATGCCATTGCTCTTGGCGCGGCCTGCGATTACCTCGACGAGATCGGCCGCGACGCCATCGCCGCCCACGATCACCACCTCGCGCAGATCGCGATGGAAAAACTCTCCGACATCCCCGGCATCCGCATCATCGGCCCGCGCGCCCGCCAGCCCCGCGGCGGGCTCGTGAGTTTCGCCTTCGCCGAAGTTCACGCCCACGATGTAGTCACCTTTGCCGATGAAGACGGTCTCGCCCTCCGCGGCGGCCACCACTGCAACCAGCCACTCATGCGCAAACTCGGCCTCACCAGCACCACGCGCGCGAGTTTCTATTTATACAACACCGCGGCCGAGATCGACGTCCTCGTCGCGAGCCTCCACCGCATCCAGAAATTCTTCATCGGTTAAACCCCGACGCCTTTACCCAAGCGCGCCCCTTCCGACTCGCCTCCCGCTCACGTATTCGCTTTGGCTTTTACCCTATGAAACTCCGTTCGCTCCTCGTCACCCTCGCCGCGCTGTGCGTAGGCACCGCCGCCCACGCCGATGAAGGCATGTGGCTCTACTCCGCTCCGCCCCGCGCCCAGATCAAAGCCAAATACGGCTTCGACCTCACCGACGCTTGGCTCGACCACGTACGCCTCTCCTCGGTGCGCTTCAATAGCGGCGGCTCCGCCTCCTTCGTCTCCGGTGAGGGCCTCGTGATCACCAACCATCACGTCGCCGCCGACTCCCTCCAAAAAATGGGCTCCCAAAAGAACAACTACCTCCGCGACGGCTTTTACGCCAAAACCGCCGCCGAAGAGATCAAGTGCAACGACCTCGAAGTAAACGTCCTCCAATCCATCGAAGACGTCACCGCCCGCATCAACGCCGCCGTTCCCGCCACCCTTAGCGGTGCCGAAGCGGCCCTCGCCCGCCGTAAAATCATCGCCGAAGTCGAAAAAGAATCCCGCGATAAAACCGGCCTCCGCAGCGACGTCGTCACCCTCTACCAAGGCGGCGCCTACCACCTGTATCGCTTCAAGCGTTACACCGACATCCGCCTCGTCTTTGCTCCCGAAGCCCAGATCGCGTTCTTCGGCGGCGACCCCGACAACTTCGAATTCCCCCGCTACGACCTCGATGTTTGTTTCTTCCGCGTCTACGAAAACAACCAACCCGTTCAATCCACTCATTACCTGAAATGGTCCGCCCGCGGCGCCGCGGATAACGAACTCGTCTTCGTCTCCGGCCACCCCGGCCGCACCAGCCGCCTGCTCACCACCCCCGAGCTCGCCTACCTCCGCGACAACCAATTCCCCGACCAACTCGCCACCCTCAAACGCCGCGAAGTCCTCCTCAATTCCTGGAGCGCCCGCAGCCAAGAAAACAACCGCCGCGCCCGCGATGAACTCTTCGGCATTCAAAACTCCCGCAAAGTCCGCGACGGCGGTCTCGCTGCACTACAAGACCCCGCCTTCTTCGGCACCAAAGTCGCCGCCGAAAAAGCCCTAAAACAAAAACTAGCCGATTCGCCGAACGGAGCCGAAGCCCTCGCGGCCTTCGAGCGCATCAGCGCCGCGCAAAAGAGCATCGCCCTCATCGCCAATCGCCAACGCCTCCTCGAAGGTGGCGGCGGCTTCAACGCCGACTCCTTCAGCCTCGCCCGCCGCCTCCTCCGCGCCGGTGACGAACGCCCCAAGCCCAACGGCGAACGCCTCGCCGAATTCGCCGAAGCCCGACGCGAATCCTTCGAGCTCATGCTCTTCACCGATAAACCCATCTACGCCGACTACGAGATTCTCTCCCTCGCCGATTCCCTCACCTGCCTCGCCGCCAACCTCGGCGCCGACGACCCGCTCGTGCTCGCCGTCCTCGCTGGCAAATCTCCGCGTGCCCGCGCCGCCGAACTCATTAACACGACCCAAGTCCGCGACGTCGCCTTCCGCAAAAAACTCTACACCGGCGGAGCCGCCGCCGTCTCCGCGGCCCACGATTCCATGATCGAAGTCGCCCGCCTCATCGACACCGAAGCCCGCGCCCTGCGCAAAATCGTCGAGGCCCAGAGCGAGATTAAACAACAAGCCCAAGCCCTCATCGGCAAAGCCCGCTTCGCTATCGAAGGCGCTAACACCTACCCCGACGCCACCTTCACCCTGCGCCTCAGCTACGGCACCGTGAAAGGCTACGAAGAAAACGGCGCCCCTGTCGCCGCCATGACGACCTTCACTGGTCTCTACGCCCGCAGCGCCGAGCAAGACAACCAATCGCCCTTCGACCTCCCGCCGCGCTGGGTCGCGAAAAAATCCGCCCTCGATCTCAACGTGCCCTTCAATTTCGTCAGCACCAACGACATCATCGGCGGCAACTCCGGCAGCCCGATCGTGAACCAGAAAGCCGAGTTCGTCGGCATCATCTTCGACGGCAACATCCAGTCGCTCTCCGCCGATTTCGGCTACGACGACAAACAATCCCGTGCCCTGAGCGTGCACAGCGCCGGCATCTTGGAAGCGTTGAAAAAAGTCTACGAAGTCCCCGCCCTCGTCTCCGAGCTGACCCAAGGCCACCGTTAATTAAGCCCGCCCTCGTCTTCTTTGCCCTTCAGGGCCGGTCTCACCGACTGGCCCTTTTTCATGCCCAACTCCAGCGCCGCAACCTCTCACTCGGCTGAGTCATTTATATCATTTTACCGGCCCGTGTCTTTTATCAACCGCTACTCTCAAAGCCCCACCGCGCTGAACGCACCCGCTAGCCCAGACGCCAACACGACCCAGCCGAGACCAACACGGCCCCAATACAACGCCACCCCCGCCGCCACCGCCACGCCCAAGACCCAAAAATCCACGCCCCCACTTCCACCCCGTGGCCACAGCGCGTACCACGCAAACCAACCCGCCAGCTGCCCGATCACGCCGACCACCGCCGCCGACACCGCCGCCAAGGCCCCGCGCCAGGCCACCCAACCGCGACACCGCTCCACGTACGGCGCACCCACGAGAATAAATAAAAACGTCGGCACGAAGGTCACCCACGTCGTCATCACCGCACCCCAAGTCGCCGCAGCCCAGGGCGACAGCCCGCCCGGTTGCGCCCAGCCCGCGAGGAACCCCACGTGTTGCAGCACCAAAATCAACGGCCCCGGCGTCGTTTCCGCGAGCGCCAGCCCGTCTGCCATCTGCGGCGCCGTGACCCAATAATAATGCTCCACCGCCTGTTGCCCCACATACGGCAACACCGCGTAAGCCCCGCCAAAGGTCACCACCGCTGCCTTGCTAAAAAACCAACCGAGCTGCGTAAAAAGTCCGTCTCCGCCCTGCAGCCAGGCCGCGCCCATGACCGGTCCAAACCACAACGCCAAGCCGATGCACCCGATCCACGCCGTCTCGCGCACCGTACGCGTTTGCGTCGCGTCGTTTACCACCGCAGCCTCGCTCGCACTCGCGGTCGATGTTTGCCCAAACGCATCCGGCCAACGTCGCACGCCGAAAAACCCCACCGCCAGCGCGACGACAACGACGACCGGAAACGGCGCCACCCCCAAAGCGAGCACCACACCCGCTGTCACCGCGAGCAACCAAGCGATCAGCGTTTTCAAGGACTTGCGCCCGACTCGCAGGACGGCCACCGCGAGAATCGCCACCACAGCCGCCTTCAACCCGTGCAGCACACCCGCCACCACTGGCACCGCGCCGAAACTCACGTAAATCCAACTCAAGCCCCACATCGCCAGCGCGCCCGGCAACACAAACAGCCCGCCCGCCACCAAGCCCCCGCGCACACCATGCAAGAGCCAACCGCAATACGTCGCCAGTTGCGTCGCCTCGGGACCGGGCAAGAGCATACAAAAATTCAACGCATGCAAAAACCGCGCTTCCTCGACCCACTTTTTCTGCTCCACGAGTTCCCGATGCATCAGCGCGATCTGCCCCGCGGGTCCGCCAAAGCTGAGCAGCCCCAGCTTGAGCCAAAACTTCACCGCCATGCGAAACGTGGGCCGCGCTGCCATCACTCCACCACACGCCGCCCAGGCCCGCGCGCAAAGTCAAAAATCAACGCCGCACGTTAAATTCACTTCGGCCATCACGCGCCGTACTCAAAACCACCCGAACATCCACGATCCCGCATTGCCGAGCGCGGGTTTGAACCTCACGGTGCTCGCTTTACCCCATGTGCCTCGCCCGACGTATCCTTCTCTGCCTCGTCGTCCCGCTCGTCTCGTTGCCACTTTGCGCTGAGACCTACGACCTCATCATCCGCCACGCCTCGCTCATCGACGGCACCGGCGCACCAGCCCGCACCGGCGATCTCGCCATCCGCTCCGGCCGCATCGCCGCCATCGGGCAACTGCCCGCCGGCTCCACCGCACCCACCGAAATCGACGCCGCCGGTCACGTCGTCGCACCCGGCTTCATCGACGTCCACACGCACTCCGAAGACGTCAACGATCTCCCCACGGCGGAAAATTTCCTGCGCATGGGCGTCACCACCATCGTCACCGGCAACTGCGGTGGCTCGAAGCTCGAGGTCGGCGCCTTCTTCTCCCAACTCGCGCGCACCGGCGTCTCACTCAACGTCGCCACGCTCATCGGTCACAACACCGTGCGTTTCCAAGTCATGGGCGGCAGTTTCATGCGCCCTCCCACGCCCGCTGAACTGGAAAAAATGTGCGCCCTCGTCGAACAAGCGATGCAGGAGGGCGCCGTCGGCCTGAGCACGGGACTGATTTATTTGCCCGGCTCTTTTGCCAAGACCGATGAAATCGTCGCCCTCGCCAAAGTCGCTGCCGCGCACGGCGGCATCTACGCAAGCCACATGCGCTACGAAAACTCCCGCATCCTCGAAGCCCTCGACGAACTCACCACCGTCGCCCGCGAGGCGAAAATCCCCGCCGAAGTTTCCCACATTAAACTCTCGAGTCCCAACGCTTGGGGGCGCGCCGACGAAATCTTAGCCTACCTCGACCGCGCTCGCGCCGCGGGTTTGAAAATTACGCAGGACCAATACGCCTACACCGCCTCGAGCACCGGCATCTCCGCGCTCATCGCCGCTGAGTTCCGCGAAGGCGGCGCCGCGCGCTACAAAGAGCGGCTCGCTGATCCCGCGATCAAGGCCCAGATGGTCGCCGAGATGAAAAACTCCATCGCCAAGGGCCAACGCGGCGACTTCACCTACGCCGTCGTCGCCAACTTCAAACCTGACCCGCGCTTCAACGGCAAAACCATCCCGCAATGCGCGCGACTCCTCCGCGGCGCGGCGACGCTCGACGACCAGATCGAGACGATCCTCGACATCGAAGCCCGCGGCGGCGCGCAAGGCGTCTTCCACGGCATGAGCGAGCCCGACCTCAAAAAATTCCTCGCGCAACCCCTTACCATGATCGCCTCCGATTCCGGCATCCGGAAGTTTGGCGAAGCCGTCCCCCACCCGCGCGGCTACGGTAACAACGCCCGCATTCTTGGCCGCTATGTGCGCGACCAAAAGGTGATTTCAATCGAAGACGCCGTACGCAAAATGACCTCGTTACCTGCGCGCACGTTTCGGCTCGGCGAGCGCGGCGAGCTTCACCCTGGCGCTATTGCCGACGTCGTGATTTTCGACCCCGCAACGGTCAACGATCCCTCGACTTACGACGACCCACACCATTACGCGACGGGCTTCAGTGACGTGATCGTGAACGGTATACCCGTGATCCGCGCCGGCCAACTCACACCCGCCCGCCCCGGCCAAGCGGTACGCTTGAAATAAATCGCCGGCCTAAACATCCATCAGGCGCTACGCTCACGCTCATGCTAGCGCTTTAATTTCAACAACCGCTCACCCGCAGCGTGGAGCGTCGCAGGCTTCTTGGCAAAATTAAGCCGCACGTAGCGATTTTCACCGTTCGCAAAAAAACTTGAGCCTGGCACGGGCGCGACACCGATCTCCTTGGTCATCCAGTGAGCAAATTCCACGTCGCTCGCATAGCCGAAAGGCGAAATATCGAGCATCACAAAATACGCGCCCTCAGGCCGCGTATAGCTCAAGCCAGTCTGGTCGAGATAACTCAGTAACACATCGCGCGAGGCCGCGTACTCCGCCGTCAATCCATCATAGTAACTCGCCGGAAAATTCAGCGCCGTTACCACCGCGTGTTGCAAGGGCGCCGCCGCGCCCACCGTCAAAAAATCATGCACCTTACGCGCCTGCGCGATCACGCCGGGTGCCGCATGGAGATAACCCAGCCGCCAACCCGTGATCGAAAACGTCTTCGATAAGGACGAGCACATAAGCGTGCGCTGCGCCATACCCGGTAACGTCGAGAAATACGTGTGCCGATGCGGCGCGAAGACGATGTGCTCGTAAACTTCGTCCGTGAGCACCCACGTATCAAATTCCTCGGCGAGCGCCGCGATCTGCAGCAGCTCCTCGCGCGTGAACACCCGACCGCACGGATTCGACGGGTTGCATAAAACAAAAGCCTTCAAACCGCTCGCAAAGGCTCGGCGCAGCTCCGCCGGATCAAAGCGATAATGCGGCGGATGGAGCGGCACATGCACGGGCACCGCGCCGGAGAGAATCGCATCGGCATTATAGTTTTCGTAAAAGGGGGAGAACATCCCGACTCTATCGCCCGGATCACACACGGTCATGAACGCGGCCATCATGGCCTCTGTAGCGCCACAGGTCACCACGAGCTCACGGTCCGCATCTACTGGCCGCCTCGTAAACCGCCCGATCTTCGCACCGAGCGCCTCACGTAATTCAGGTGCACCCCACGTAACGGCGTATTGGTGCCGCCCGGCATCCATCGCATCTTTGCCCGCCTGCACGAGCGCGGCCGGCGGATCCCAATCAGGAAAACCTTGCGAGAGATTGATCGCGCCGTGTCGAACGGCGACGCGTGACATCTCGCGAATGAGCGACTCGGTGAAACCGGCAGTGCGTTGCGAGGTGCGGGGCATGGGGAAAATATCAGGAAAAAAAGCGTGGGGAAATCAACCGCCACGCCGGCAGACCGGCGTGATCACGGAATTTTTAACGTCATACCTTCTTTAAGCGGCGTACCCGCACCGGCTGGCAGTACATCGCGGTTGGCTTCGATTAGGGCTTGGACGCGCGCATTGGTAGCAGCGCCGTAATACTTTTTTGCGATGGCGTAGAGTGAATCTTTCGCCGCGACGGTGTGCCGCCGACCGCCGGTTGAGCTCAGAGCTGAAACCTTACCGCGTGCACTAGAGACATTAGCTGGAGTTTGAAAATCAGCGCTGGGCTCAGGCTCGCGATTGGCGATGGGCGCGAGGGTGATGGCCGAGGCTTCGTCCGCCGCCGCGGGCGCAGGGAGGCGCGCGTCAACTTCCTCGCCGGTAGCGCCACGAGGAGCGGGATTGAAGCTCGCGCGAGCGCCGCCGCTCAGACCGCGCAGAGCGGCGAGTTCGTTGCGGAGTTGTTCATTTTCACGTTCGAGGCGTTCTCGTTGGTCGAAACCGTCGAGCCGCACTTCGCGTGAATCGAGCGGCTGATTAGGCAACGTGCGTCCGAAATCTCGTTTCGCCGCCTCGATCTGTTGGCGCACAAGCGGCGCCTGGCGGGAGTTGGGTTGTTGCTCGAGATACTTGCGAAAATGATAAATGGCCGCGATCGGGTCTTTAATGTGCTGTTTGTAAATGAGGCCGGCCTCGAGGTGCGATTCAGGCGAAGCTTCGCCGCGCCGCGCGATCACGCGCAGAAACGTCGACAGCGCTTCCTGCGGCCGGCCTTGCTTCACCAGTTGCTGACCTTCGCGGTACGCCGCGTCATCCGTCTCCGGGCTCAAGCCCAAGCTCTCGCCCGGACCACAGCCCACGCCCGCCAGGCCAAAGGCTAGCACTATTAGCGCGGAGAGAATTTTAAAAAACTTGGACATCGGAAACAGGGAAAGGGATTGAATGCAAATAAGCCTCCCCTAAGTTCCAGTCTCCGCCCTCGCGGTTCAAATCATAAATGGCCATCGCTCCGAAATCCGCCCTCGCCCGCGCCCGCCGCTGCTTCCGTATCGAAGGCGAGGCCCTCACCGCGACCGCCCGCAGCTTAGACCGAGAATTTGTCGCCACCGCTCGTGCCGTCGAGTCCACGGTCGCCGCCAGTGGCAAACTGATCTTCAGCGGCGTCGGCAAATCCGCTCACATCGCTCAGAAAATCGCTGCGACCTTCAACAGCACCGGCGTCGCCTCGTGTTTTATCGACGCCACGCAGGCGCTCCACGGTGATCTCGGGCTCTGCGCCGAGGGCGATCTCGCGATTCTCCTCAGCAACAGCGGCCAATCCGAAGAAATCCTGCGCCTCGTGCCGCTCTTGAAACGTTTCGGCCTGCGCGTCGTGGCGTTTACCGCCCAAGATGATTCGGACCTCGCCCGCGCCGCGGACCACCGCCTCCTCTACCGCGTTCCCCGCGAAGCCTGCCCCCTCAAACTTGCCCCGACGGCCAGCACCACCGCCGCCCTCGCCCTTGGTGACGCACTCGCGATGGTCATCCTCGAAGCTCGCGGCCTCACTCGCGACGACTTCGCGCGCTTCCACCCGGCAGGCAATCTCGGCCGTGTGCTGCTTCTGCGCGTGCGCGATATCATGCGCACCGCCGATCGCCTCCCAATCGCAGCGGACACCGTCACGCTTCAAGATGCGATTCTCGCGATGACCAAGGCCAAGAGCGGCAGCATCGCTCTGGTCGCCAAAAAAACGGCGCGCCTTTCTGGCATTCTCACCGACGGAGATTTTCGTCGTAGCGCGCTCACTGGGCCCGATTTTATGAACCGCCCCGTGGCTGCGTTCATGACACGTAAACCTAAAACCATCTCCGCCGAAGCGCTCGGCGTAGACGCGCTCCGCCTCTTTGAGGCCCACAAGATCGACGATCTCATCGTTGTTGATGCCCAAGGTCGCCCCGTCGGCCTGATCGACGGACAGGATTTGCCCAAATTGAAAATCGTGTGAAGCCCCCTATCCGCATCGCCATCGTTGGCCTCGGCGGATTCGCCGGATCACATCATACCGCCGTCGCTCGCCTCGAGGAACGCGGTCACGCTAAACTCATCTGCACCTGCGATCCGCGGGCCGATACGTTCGCCAATGAACGTGAAACCCTCGGCTTCGCCGCCCGGGGCGTGCCGGTCTTTGCTGACTACCGCGCCATGCTCGCGGCTTGCGCGCGCGACCTCGACCTCGTCGTCATCCCCACCCCGATCAACCTCCACGCCGAGATGCACGCGGCGGTCACTGCCCTCGGCCTGCCTGTTTATCTCGAGAAACCGCCCACACTCGATCACGCCGAGCTCGAGCGTATGATCTCTGCTGATACGCGCGCAACGAAATCCTCCTTGGTGGGTTTCAACTTCATCGTCGAGCAACCGCGTCTTGCGTTGAAAGAGCGCCTGCTCGCGGGCGAATTTGGCGCGCTGCGGAGCACAACGCTCAGCGCGCTCTGGCCGCGGCCCGCGAGCTACTTCCAGCGCAACGACTGGGCCGGTCGCCTCATGATGGCGGACCGACCTGTCATCGATTCGTGTTTCGGTAACGCGATGGCGCACTTCGTCCACAACATGTTGTTTTGGGCCGGCCCCCACGTGCTCCATAGCTGGGCGCAACTCGCCACCGTCCGCGCCGAACTTTACCGCGCCCATGCCATTGAGGGCGCGGACACGTTTTTCGTCGAGGCGGCGACCACCACCGGCGTCAACCTGCGCTTCGCCCTCTCACACGCCTGCGCCGGCACCGCCTCGCATAACGAAATGCTGCTCTGCGAGCGCGCCACGCTACACTACGCGGTGGGCCGACAGATCGAGATTCGCTGGCACGACGGTCGCATCGAGCGCAGCACGCCCGAGCCCTTCGATGGCCTCGAGTGCAACCACCTCGATTATTACCGTTACCTCCGCGGTGAAACGTCGCGTCCCGCCACTTCACTCGTCGACTCGCGCCCCTTCGTCGCGCTCAATGATCTCGCGCACATCTCCAGTCGTATCATCGCGCCCATCCCTGCTCACCTTGTCTCCGACGCGCGCGACGAAAAAGAACAAAAAGATTACCTCAACGTCACTGGTATGAACGCCGCCTTCGATACGTTTCTTGCGCAAGGCATATGGCCCGGTGCCCACGGGTGGAACCACCCCGGCAGCGAATGCACAACGCCCGCCGATCTCTCGCGTTTCGAAGCCACCATCCGCTCGATGGCCGCCCCGTAAAACCGATTAAAGCCAACCCCACGCGACCCTAATTTCAGCGGACAAAGCGGCGCAAAATTCGTCGCTCGCTTTACTCCCCGCGCCTCACGCGCCAAATTTCACCTATGCCCACGCCCGCCTTCGTTTATCAAGACCCGCTGCCCCTCGGTCCCGACGACACCGTTTACCGCCTCCTCACCAAAGAAGGTGTGAGCACCACGACCTTTGAAGGCCGGGAAATCCTCAAAGTCGCGCCCGAGACTCTCGCCTACCTCGCCCAGCACGCCTTTCACGACACGTCGTTTTTCCTCCGCTCGAAACACGTCGAGCAAGTCGCCGCCATCCTAGACGACCCCACCGCCAGCGCCAACGACCGCTACGTCGCCCTCACCCTCCTCAAAAACGCCGAGATCGCCGCGCGCGGTATTCTCCCGATGTGCCAGGACACCGGCACGGCCACCATCCTCGGAAAAAAAGGCCAGCAAGTCTGGACCGGAGCCAATGATACCGAATGGCTCAGTCGCGGCGTCTACGACTGCTACACCAAGGAAAACCTCCGCTACTCCCAAGTCGCTCCGCTCGACCTTTGGAAAGAGGTCAACACCGGCACCAATCTCCCCGCCCAAATCGACCTCTACGCCACCGAGGGTGCGAAGTACGAATTTCTCTTCGTCGCCAAAGGTGGCGGCTCCGCCAACAAAATGTTTCTCTACCAAGAAACCAAGGCGCTGCTCAATCCGAAGAGCCTCGAAAAGTTCGTCACCGACAAACTCCAATACCTCGGCACCAGCGCCTGCCCGCCTTATCACCTCGTCTTCGTCCTCGGCGGCACCAGCGCCGAAGCCTGCCTGAAAACTCTCAAGCTCGCCTCCGCCAAATACCTCGACGCACTTCCCACCACCGGCAACGAACATGGCCGCGCCTTCCGCGACCTCGAGTGGGAAAATAAAATTCTCGAAATCGCCCAAAACAGCAAAATCGGCGCCCAATTCGGCGGTAAATATTTCGCCCTCGACGTCCGCGTCGTTCGCCTCCCGCGCCACGGCGCCAGTTGCCCCGTCGGCATGGGCGTCTCCTGTAGCGCCGACCGCAACATCAAAGCCAAGATCACCAAAGACGGCGTCTTCCTTGAGGCGATGGAAACCAACCCCGGCCGCTTCATCCCGGAAGCCGACCGCCGCTTCAAAGACGACAACATCGTCAAAATTGATCTCCGCCGCCCGATGCCCGAGATCCTCGCCGAGCTCTCCAAATATCCGGTCACCACGCGCGTCTCGCTCACGGGTCCGATGATCGTCGCCCGCGACAGCGCCCACGCGAAACTTCAAGAACGCATAGACGCCGGTCTCGGCCTGCCCGACTACGTTAAAAACCACCCCATCTACTACGCCGGTCCCGCCAAGACTCCCGCCGGTTTCGCCTCTGGATCCTTCGGCCCCACGACCGCCGGCCGCATGGATAGTTACGTGAATAACTTCCAAGCTCTCGGCGGCTCCATGATCATGCTCGCCAAGGGCAATCGCAGCCAAGCTGTCACCAAATCCTGCAAGGCCCACGGCGGATTTTACCTCGGCAGCATCGGTGGCCCCGCCGCGATTCTGGCGCAGGACAACATCAAGAAAGTCGAAGTCCTCGAGTACCCCGAGCTCGGCATGGAAGCGATCTGGAAGATCGAAGTAGAAGACTTCCCCGCCTTCATCCTCGTCGACGACAAGGGCAGCGATTTCTTCGTCAACAACTGCGGCATCTGCGTCCCCGGCTGAGCCGCCGTGTCAGCCCAACACCGTCACAATCACCGTACGGGCGTGCGGCGAGTGGCGGTGTTCCCACAGAAAAATTCCCTGCCACGTCCCCAGCTGTAATTTGCGCTCGGCAAACGGCACGCTCTCACTCGTCCGCGTGAGCGCCATTTTGATGTGCGATGGCATGTCGTCGGGCCCTTCGAGCGTGTGCTCAAACGCGGGATCGTCCGCCGGCACGAGGCGATCGAGCCACGCGACGAGATCGCTCCGTGCCGAAGGATCGGCGTTTTCCATGATCACTAAACTCGCGCTCGTGTGCTGACAAAAAATCGTCACCACCCCGCGCGTCATCCCGCTACGCCCAAGTACGCCCGCGACCTGCTCGGTGAATTCATGCAAACCCACTCCGCGCGCCCGTAACGTCAGCGTCTCTTGAAAAACAGCCATACCCCGAGCCAATCGTCTACCGCCCCGCGCTCAAGCCCGCAACCTCACCGCCCGGCGCAAAAAAGCCGGGCGCTCAAGCCCGGCTGCAAGCTCATCGTTCTCAACGCGGACCAAAATGCCCGCTTTAGAATTTCACCATCAAGCGATCACCGCCAAGGCCGAGCCGGCTGTTGACCGATTCGTACAGACGTTCGTCGGAAATCCGACTAGCCAAGCGCTCACTGCTGCGCGGGGTGAAGGGTTTCGCATTAGCCACAACCGGCAACGCCGTACCGAGGTAACGCGCCCGCCGCACATCGGCTGGAGCCTTCATCTGCGCGAGCGGATCTACCACCGGCGTACGTGCCGGCATCACGCGCGATTCAAAGCCGCGCATCGCAGGATTCAGCAGCGGACGACCGCCGAAGGTATTATCATCAGATTGGGCCGCGGCGAAATTTTCTGCGATCGAACGAGTCGAGGGGCTCGAAACGGCTACCTTGTCGGTACCGCCACCGATCAGCGCCGCCATCGCCGAAATGCGCTCAGCGCCGTCGACACCAGTAAAATTATTTTCCGCCGACGCGTTGACTTCGGTATCCTTCATCGGCGCAACGCCCGAGACGCTGTTCGCCTGAACAGCAACGACGTTCGCGGGATAGCCGACCAAGAGGCCGGAATTCGTCCGAAGGTTGTTTTCCGTGCCTTGATCCACGAGCCCGGGCAAAACGACGCCACTGAAACCGGCGTTCTGAGTTTGATATTCTCGCACGCTCAAAAAAGTCAGCGCCAACACCGCAGTGGCTCCGAGGGGTAAATGATAACGGGAAAGTCCCGCCAGGGCGCGGGCGGGCAACGTCTGCCACCAAGGACGTTTCGTGACGAGGGCCGCCAGTTGCTTAGCGCGTAGCTCGCGTTCGAATTGTGTCCAAAATTCCGGCGCCGGGCGCTCAGCCCGCTTCAAACGCAGCAAATCCTCTAGGCTCACGGGTTTCTGGTGATCGGAGTTCATCGGCGAAGGTAGGGCTGGAGCTCAGCTTGCAAGAGTTGCTTCGCATAGTGCAGCCGCGAGCGCACGGTTCCCACGGAGGAATCCATGATCTCGGCGATCTCTTGGTGGCTCAGGCCCTCGATTTCGAATAAAGTAACCACGGTACGATGCTTGATAGACAGTTTCTGCATCGCTTCGTTCAATTTTTCCTGAAGTTCACGCACATAGGTGTCTTTTTCGGCCCCACTCGTGTCCGTGAGGGCGGCAATGATCTCGCGGGAAACAGGTTCATCGGCGTCGATCTGTTGCAGGCTAAAGAACGAGCGAAGGCGATGTTTACGCAGGTGACTCAGCGCCGTATTGACCGCGATCCGGTATAACCATGTGAAAAACGAAGACTGCCCGCTAAAACGGTGGATCGACTGAAACGTCTTAATGAAAGTGTCTTGCGTAAGATCGGCCGCATCCTCGCGGTTCGAGGTCATATTATAAATGATCCCGAGCACGCGCTCGCGGTATTTAAGGATCAACTCATCGAAGGCCGCCACGTCGCCGGCTTGCACGCGATGCACGATGGCCATGTCGGCATCGGCCTCGAGCACTCGCTCCGGCGAGGCAACGAGGGTTTTGCCGATGACCTTAGTGGCGTGCATAACGTCATGAGCAAACCCGAGCCCGCCGCCGGAGCAAATGGAAAGTTTTTCGCTCATCGCGGTAACTGGAAATAAAATTCGGTGCCTTTGCCCGGTTCGCTCGTGCACGCGATGCTGCCGCCGTGAGCGACGATGATCTCGCGGGCAATCGCCAAGCCGAGCCCCGCGCCGGCCTTCGTCTGCCCCGGCGCCCGATAAAAACGATCAAACACCTTCGCCAAACTCTCCGCCGGAATCCCCGACCCTTGGTCTCTTACAGAAAAACGCACAAAGCCCAACGGCGCCGGCGTGGTCTCGAGCGTGACGACGCCGCCCGGCGGGCTGAATTTCGCGGCGTTAGCGAGTAAGTTGATAAACACATGACGGATGCGCGCCCCATCCACGCGAATCCGACCGAGTTCGTCGCCGCCACGCACTTCGAGGCGCGCGCCAGCTGCCGTAATAAAACTGCGCGCCTCAGCCGCGATCTCGGCGAGAAGTTCGCTCACGGAAATTTCAGTGAGATCAAGAGTAGTCGCGCCGGCTTCGAGCCGCGTCAAATCGAGCAGGTTGTCGAGAATGCGCAGCAATCGGTCCGCATCGTCGCGCGCAGTCTCAAGCAACTCACGTTGCGTCGGCGCGAGCGCGCCGAGGTCTTGCTCGAGCAAAAGGTAAAGCGCAAGACGCAGGCTCGTGAGCGGGGTCTTAAGCTCGTGGCTGACGGTGCCCGCGAGATTTGTTTTGGCATCATCGAGCAGACGAAACTTGGTCACATCTTGGAGAATAATCGCAGCGCCCTTGAAGGCCGTGAGCGTGTCGCCGATCGCGAGGATGCGCGGCAGGTAATACCGCATTTCGCGTTCCACGCGGAAGGAAACGACGTGACGATAATCCGTGGGCAAATAATGCTGGTCCGACGCCATCACCTGCGCGAGCGGCGCGGCGAGCTCCGGTGGAAAGCACGCCGGAAAATCCGGTGATTGCACGAGGCGCTCGGCCGCGGGATTGCGCACCGTGTGCGTACCGTCGTTCTCCAAAACAAACACCGGATCCGGCGCCGACGTCAGCGTGGCCTCCATCGTGCGCTGCGTACGCACGACGTGAGCCAAAGTCGCATCACGGTAAGCGCGGAGCTTGGTGGACATTTGGTTAAAAGCGCGCGCGAGTTGCCCGAGTTCGTCCTTGGAACGCTCCGCCACTTCTTGGTCGAGATTGCCTTGGCCGATAGCGAGTACCGACGCGGTGAGTTCCTTGATCGGCTGCAGAAGAAAACTCGAAAACCGCCACGCCCAAAACAACGAGATGAGCAGCGCCGCAGCGATACCGCCGAGCCCAACGTACAGCGTCGTGGTCGCGAGAGATTCGGCGCGCGCGGCAGTTGCTAACGCAGCGGTGTAGTCACGACGATTGAGCTCTTCGATGGCGGCGAAAAGTCGATAAAGTGCGGTCTCGAGACGTTGCATCGTCGAGAGCGAACCAGGCCCGCCCGAACGCAACACAGCTCCGGCCTGATTCGCATAATCCAGCAACAACTCATCAAGCGCCGCGATCGAGGGCGCGCGTAAACCGCCCGCTGCGGTTGCCGATTGCGCCATGAGCTCACGCGTAAACGACGCGCGCGCGTCATCAAAAAGCCGCTGAGCCTCGAGCGGATCTGAGCGGGCCGAAACGGATGCAGCGCGACTCATCGCCGTAGCCGCCGCCCGCATCCGCTGGCTGGCCAACACCGCCGCGTAGTCCGCGATCAACTCGCGTTGCATCGACCCGGTGAATTGTCGGCTCACGATCACCGCGTAGCCACCCGTCGCGAGCAAAAGCAGCAGAAACGGCAAAAAACCGAGGTAGAGGCGGGTACGCAACATCGCGAACGGGTGCGCTTAAAGCAGGCCGAGTTTCTGACGTTTGCGGTACAACGTGGCCGGATCGATGCCGAGGATGCGCGCGGCTTCATCCAGCGTCGCCGTGGTCGCAAGGATGCGGCGCAGGTGCTCCGTCTCGAGCGCATCCACCGTGACGCGCGCACCGACGTTGATCGCGGAGTCGATCGGCGCACCTAACGTATCCGGCAAATCGGCCAGCTCGATCGTTTCATGAGCCGCGAGGATCACGGCACGTTCGACGACGTTGCTCAATTCTCGGAGGTTGCCGGGCCACCCGTAGGCAACGAATGCCGCTTTCACGGCGGGCGCGTAAGCGATGATTTTTTTGCCCAAGCGCGCGGCAAAATGCCGACGATAACTTTCTGTCAGCGCCAGTAAATCGCCCGGCCGCTCGCGCAAGGCAGGCAACGTCACCGCGATGACGTTGAGCCGATAGTAAAGATCTTCCCGGAAACGCCCCGCCTTCACTTCGGTCGCGAGATCGCGGTTGGTCGCGGCGATGACGCGGACTTGCGCGCGGCGCGGCGCGGTCTCACCCACGCGCTCGTATTCGCGCTCTTGTAAAAGCCGCAGAAGCTTGGGCTGGATGGCGAGCGGCAGTTCGCCGATCTCATCGAGGAACAACGTCCCGCCCGCCGCCGCCGCCACTTTGCCCACGGTATCCGCGACGGCGCCGGTGAACGAGCCTTTCACGTGACCAAACAACTCGCTCTCCAACAACTCGCGCGAAAGCGACGGACAGTTGACCGTCACAAAGGCGGCGTCGCGTTGCGCGCTACGCCGGTGCAGTTCGCGCGCGAGCAGGCTTTTGCCGGTGCCGCTGGGGCCGAGCAACAACAGACTCGCGGGACTCTCCGCCGCCTTAAAAGCCATCGCGAGCGCACGGGCCATGACGGGTTCGGCGGATTCTAAAGCGATCGGCGGCACCTCGGAGGCGAGATCGGATTCGAGGGCACGGACGCGATTTTGGAGCGTCGCGGCCTTTTCAATCTTGGCGAGCACGGCGCGGATCTGATCTGGCGTGAAAGGTTTCGGGATAAAATCAAACGCTCCGCGGCGCATTGCCTCCACCGTCGTGGCGATATTCGCGTAAGCGGTGAACATCACGACCGCCACCGAAGGTTGCAGGTGCAACATCCGCGCGAGCACATCAAGTCCGTCCTCGGCGCCGAGTTTTAAATCGAGAAACACCGCGTCAAAAACTTCATCAGCTAAGACCTTCAACGCGCGGGCCCCCGTGGCAGCCTCGACTACGGTGTGGCCAGCGGTCTCGAGAGCAATCCGCGTAGTTTTACGGATCGAAGGCTCGTCGTCGGCAATAAGGACACGCATGGTCGGGAGTAATTTTAAAAGCGAAGAGCCAATACTGAAAGTGCTGGCGCAAATATATTTAACTAACGCTCAGACTAGGAATCCGTTCGTAACACAACCCTTACGACCAAAATGGGCCTGCAGGGTTCCCGGCGGCGGCGATTAAAGATATTTTTCTTTAGTCGAATGCCGACGATAAAGTCTCTACATATAGACCTTCAAAACACGCCATGGCGCTTATCAGCAATCCCTCTCCCCGTTCTGAAACCGGCCCCATCGTTCCTACGCCGCGCGTGGCCGATCTCGAAATCAAAGACGCCCAACTGATTTTCAGCGCGGTCTGGTCCGATCTTCAGGCGGAATTTGGCCGTGAAAATCTACGTTTCCCCAAAGAATTCATCCTCCTTGGCGGCGCCCCGGGCGCAGGCAAAGGCACCAACACCCACTTCATCGCCCAAGCCCGCGGCCTGACCTGCGAACCGGTCGTCATTAGCGCCTTGCTCGACACGCCTGAAGCCAAACGGCTCAAGGACGGCGGCAACATGGTCGGCGACCGCGAGGTGATCGGGTTACTCCTGCGCCGGTTATTGCGCGAGGAGTTTCGCGACGGCGTCATCCTCGACGGTTTTCCGCGCACCAAGGTTCAAGTCGAGTGCTTAAAGTTGCTTGTGGACAAGATGCACATGTTGCGCCGCGAGTTCTACTCGACGCCGTTGAGCATCCATTTTCGCCAGCCGACGATTCATATCATGGTGTTGTTTGTGGACGAGAAGACCTCGGTGGACCGCCAACTTTTCCGCGGGCGCGAGGTCAAAGCCCACAACGAAGAAGTCCGCCGCAGCGGTGTAGGCGAATTGCTCGAAGAGCGCGCCACCGACTTTGACCAAGCGCTGGCACAACGACGTTATCGCGTGTTTAAAGAGCAGACGTGGGACGCGCTCCAAGAGCTGAAGGAAATTTTCCACTACCATTTCGTCAACGCGCAAGGCTCGGTCAATGAGGTCGAGCGCAATATCCAGCACGAGCTTGAGTACCAAAGCACCCTCGAGCTCGACCCGCGCACGGTGGACCGGCTGCGCGCGATTCCCGTGGCAAGCGAGATCATCATTCACGCCCGCCAAGAGCTCGTGCGCCGCCTCGATGGCTACGAACTAGAACATGCCGAACTCTTCGGCCGCGTGGCAGCCTTCATCGAAAAAAAAATGATGCCGATCGTGCTGCGCCACGCGATCTCGGGGGTCGCCCTGGTCAACGCCGAGGATCCGTGCCTCGAAGACCCCGTCGCACTGGCGATGTTGATCGATATATTTTCCGAACGCGGCTACCACGCGGTCGTAGATCTGCACCGAATCGAGATTCCGGAACACTTCGACCTCAAGACCGGCCAGATCAAATGCCGGTTGAAAAAAGTGTACCGCATCCAAGTGCGTTTTCCGGGCTCGGAAATCCGCCGCGGCTGAGTTCCATCTGTCTGGCGTGACTGCCACGACTTAGGCCGGGCTCATCACTCGTAGCGCAACGCCTCGATTGGATCGAGCGCAGCGGCTTTCCACGCGGGGTAAAAACCAAAGCCCACGCCGATCCCACAGCACACCAATAATCCCGCAATTGCCCAACCCCAAGGGAAAACCACCGAGGCGCTAAGCAGCAAGGCAAGTGCGTTGCCCGCGCCTACCCCGAGCAGGATACCGACCAAGCCACCCGCAACCGAGATCGCGACCGACTCGATCAGAAATTGCGTGAGGATGCTAATTTTCCTCGCACCGATGGATTTACGGATGCCGATCTCTTTGGTGCGCTCGGTCACACTCACGAGCATGATGTTCATGATGCCGACCCCGGCGGCGAGGAGCGCGATCGCACTGATCACAAACGCGCCGGCACTGATCGCATCGGCCACTTTAGCGAAGGCGGAGATGAGCGAGTCGTTGGAGTAAATTTCGAAATCATTTTCCTGCTCGGGCCGCAGGCCGCGAACGATGCGCATCGCGGTCACAATTTTATCCAGCGTCTCGTTGTAGCGATCCTGCGACGGCGCCTGGATTGCGATGCTGATGCTCCGACGCGCGCGGCCAAAATCGATCGCGAAACGCGTGATCGGAATGATTAAAATACCATCCTGAGAATTACCAAAGGAAGAACCACGCTCCGCAAACGTGCCGATGACGGTGTACGTTTTGCCTGAGACTTTAACGAGTTTACCTAAGGGCGTCTCGTTGGGAAACAGCCGGGAAACAATCGTCTGGCCGATGATGATCACGGGGCGAGCCAGCTCGACATCGGCCGGGGTCAGATTGCGACCGATGCCGATGCTGTATTGATTGGCGATGAGAAAGTGTTCGTTGCTACCACCAAACGAGAGTCCGGGGCTCGTCTTGCGATTTTCGTAAGTAGCCTGAACAACGCCTTCGTTATTGAAGGTCTTGAGGCAGACGACATCGGTGTAACCTTCGATGAGTTGGACGAAACGGAGCGCGTTAGGCAGGGTGATATCGCGACGATTTTCGAAGCGGCGGCGGTTCGCACCGTCGCTGGAAATACCCATGGGGTTTTTCCCGACTTGAATGATGTTGGAGCCCAAGAAACTGAGACCGGACTCGACGGACTGACGCAGCGCGGAGACCGCGGTCATCACGCCGATGACGGAAAAAACGCCGATCGTGATCCCGAGCATCGTGAGCGCCGAACGAAGTTTATTCACGCCCAGAGAACCGAGGGCCATGCGGAGAATTTCGGTAAATTTCATGCGCGCCTTATTCGTAACGCAGCGCCACCACCGGATCGAGCCGGGAGGCGCCCCAAGCCGGCGCAAAACCGGATATGATACCCGTGAGAATGGAAACGGCCATGCTGATAAAAACGAGGCTCACCGAGAACTCGACGGGGATAGCTGGAAACGCCGCGCCCACCGCCAACACGAGCCCATAAGTCAGCCCGAGGCCGACGAAGCCGCCGATCAGACAAATCGAAACGGCCTCAATCAGGAATTGCAGCAAGATGGTGCGGCGGCGGGCGCCGAGGGCTTTGCGCGTACCGATCTCCTTCGTGCGCTCTTTAACAGAGACGAAGGTGATATTCATGATGCCGATGGCGCCGACGAACAGCGAAAGTCCCGTGATAAATAATCCAGCTAGAGCGATGCCTTGCTTGATCGGATCGAGTTGAGCTTTGAATGCGCCTTGTTCGTTGATGTTGAAATTATCGCGTTCGCCCGGGAGTTGAGCGCGCACGCGGCGCATCGCACCCGTGAGCTCTTCGCGAGCATCGGCCACGCGGGTTTTGTCGGTGATCTTAACGCGAATCTCGGCGCCACGGCGCACGCTGAAATATTTCCGAAACGCCTCGAGCGGTAAAATCGCCTGATTATCGAAGGAAAAAAGTCCGAGAAAAGAGCCTTGCTTCGCGACGACGCCGATGACCGTAAACGGATGCCCGCCGATCATTACCGTCTGATCGATGGAAGAGCGGTTTTGAAAGAGCGCTTCGGCGACGTCGAAACCTAACACGCAGACGGGTCGACCGCCGGCAGCTTCGGTGTCGTTAAAAAGGCGGCCTTCGGCAAAATCGGCGCTGATGAGTCGGCCGTAGTCAGCGGTGGTGCCGATGGTGAAGACTCCGCTGACTTTATTTTCACCTGCCTTCACGGAATTCCCGCGAGTGGAGACGGGCACCGCGACTTCGAGGAGGGAGTTGGGCGTCTGCTCGATGATGCGATTGAGCTTGTCGGCATCTTCAGGGCGGATGGGCGGGCGATTAGCGTAGTTCCACCAATCCTCGACGCCGCCCCAAGGCCATTTCTGGACGTAGAGGACGTCGTCGCCGAGCATCGCTAGGCTTTTAGTGAAACCCGTGTCGATGCCACGGATGGCCGTGCCCATGAGCGTGACCGCAACGATGCCGATAATAACCCCGAGCGCAGTGAGCACCGAACGCAGCTTGTTCGCTCGGATCTGAGCAAAGGCGATGCGAAAGGACTCGGTGAGTTCGTAAAGGAGACGCTTCATGTCGGCGGGGCGAAACGCGGCTCAATAGACCGAGCCGTCGCTCTCAATCAGACCGTCGCGCAGTCGAACAATGCGGCGGGCGTGGCGCGCGACGTCTTCTTCGTGCGTGACGACGATCAAGGTGTTGCCCTGCTCGTAGAGTTGCTCGAACAGCGCCATGATTTCAACGCCCGTCTTGGAATCGAGATTACCCGTGGGCTCGTCGGCGAGGATGATCGAGGGCGAATTGACGAGGGCTCGGGCGATGGCGACGCGTTGGCGTTGGCCGCCGGAGAGCTCGTTGGGTTTATGATTAAGGCGCGAACCGAGGCCGACGTTTTCCAACGCTCGGATGGCACGAGCGCGGCGTTCGGCGGGCGCGTAGCCGGCGTAGATGAGAGGCAACTCAACGTTAGCCAGAGCGGTGGAACGCGGGAGAAGATTGAACGTTTGAAAAACAAAGCCGATCTCGCGGTTGCGGATGTCGGCGAGTTCGTCGTCGATCATGGAGGCGACGTTCTTACCGTTGAATTCGTAGCGACCGGCGGTGGGCGTATCGAGGCAACCCAGCATGTTCATGAGGGTGGACTTGCCGGAGCCGGAAGGACCCATGATCGCGAGGTATTCGTTGCGATGGATCTGCACCGATACGCCGCGCAAGGCGTGGATGGTCTCTTCGCCCATTTCGTAAAGCTTGGTGACGCCGGCGATGTCGATGACGAGAGGGCCAGCCGGGCGCGTGAGGCGGCTGGCGGGGGGGACTTGTGAAGGAATCATGGCGTGGAAGCGGCGGCGAAAAGAACGGGAGCCGCGCGCAAATTATTTCTTGTCCTCTTCGCTCTTGGGTTTCTCGAGCTGCACCTTAGCGCCGTCTTTGAGTTTGCGGCTGATGGCGGCATAACTGCCGGAGACAATATCTTCGCCGGATTTCACGCCGCTTTTGATTTCGATGGAGGTGTTGTCCGCGATGCCGGTCTCGACTTTGCGGAGTTCGACGATGTCTCCTTTCTTCACGAAGAGCACCCGGTCGAGTTTTACTTTGTTGCGCCGGGCTTCTTCACGCTCGTTGGCGACGTCGAGGTCGTTGCCTGATTTCTCGCGAGTTTCCTTGGCTTTATCTTTTTGGAGATCTTCAGAGGTTTTACCGCCGGCGGCGCGGACGGTGACGCTTTGCACCGGGACGGAGATAACGTTTTCAACCGTTTGCGTTTCAATATCGACGGTGGCGCTCATGCCCGGACGGAGTTTGACGTCACGATCAGCGATGCGGATCTTTACAAGGAAGTTCGTCACTTCATCGGTGTTAAGCATCTGATTGGAACCGGCGCCGGAGCCACCGGCACCTTGAGCAGAGCTAGAGATTTCGTAAACGGAGCCGGCAAATTTGCGGCCGGGGAATGCGTCGATGGAGATCACGGTCTTGTCCCCGATCTTCACGTTAACGATATCGTTTTCGTTCACCTTTACGCGAACTTCCATATTAGTGAGATCAGCCACTCGCATGATCTCGGTGCCGGTGAAACTGCTTTGGGCGACGACGCGTTCACCGACTTCGCTGGTAAGGGAACTAATGGAGCCATCCATCGGCGCGTAAATGGTGGTTTTATTAAGTTGGTCGCGGGATTGGCTCAGGGAAGCTTCCGTGCGGCGAATCTGCGCCTGATAATTTTCGACGTTGGCTTGGGCGACTTCGAGAAGAGTTTTGGTGGCGGTATAATCCGACTCGGAGATGAGGTTTTTCTTATGCAACTCCTCAGATTGGGCGAAATCTTGGCTGGCCTTCATGAGTTGGGCTTTGCCGAGGACAGCGGTGGCTTTGGCGGAGGCAAGGGCGGCCTCTTGTTGCTCGAGTTGCGCCTGGTAAGTGTCGGGTTTAATCTTAACGAGCAGCGTGCCCTTCTTGATCGTCTGCCCCTCGATTACAGGGATAGCGATGATTTCACCGGCGACCTCCGGGGAAATCTTAACTTCGGTCTCGGGCTGGATTTTACCCGTGGCGGTCACGAGCTGGGTAATGGTCTTAACCACCGCTTTCTCGATGGTGACCACTTGGCCTGTATCGGCTTTTTTGTTTTTAAAATAGGCCGCGGCCCCGAGGCCGGTGACGAGCAAGAGGGCGCCGATGACGATATATTTCGTCTTGGATTTTTTGACGGCGACAGGCGCAGGGGCGGAAACATTCATGTTATCAATTAAGTGAATAAGGTTAAAAAATGAAAAAAACGACGACCACTAGGCAAGCTACACATGCCACTAAATGAAATAATAGGGCGTCCGTCCGGCGTGACCCAACCCGAAGATCGACTGCGGCGACTCCTATGACGGTCAAGAAACTGTGGTCGGCAGTAAGATACACTCGTGGTATATTAGCACAACACCAACGATTATCAAAAGTTGCATGAAAGTTGGCGTAAACGACGATCGGGCCAAGGGTAACTCCGACCGAGGAATTCAAAGTTACGGCGATTAGCGATGCGTGGTCACAAAACGAGCAACATCAATCGCGGCATCAAACGGCACGCCCTCCGTCAGATGATTGATCCACTGCCTCGCCAACATCGGCGCGAGCAATGCCCCCTTGGCTCCGAGACCATTTAGCAAACCCAAGCGCGCCACCCTCGGATGCCGGCCCGCGACCGGATGTCGATCGGGTAAATTTACCCGCACGCCCGCCGTGTGACCCGTAATTGCGCAAGATTGTCCTCCAAGCAACTGAGCGGCGCTGTCTTCAAGCGTCTTGCGCGCATCTGCGCTCGGCGTCGCCTCCACCACTCCCGGTGTATGAGTCGCTCCGCACCAGGCGGCCCCCTCACCTACCGGCAAAAGCCAATGACCCGAATTACGGATCACGTCCGCGGGCAGATTAGCCACCGCTAACTCCAAGGTCTCACCCTTGGAAAATTCCCACGGCACCGGCGCCCATAATGGATCTAGCGCGCCGGCCAACCCACGGCAATCCACCACGAGATCGTGCCGCGCTGTTTCCGCCTCAAGATCGATCGTCTCCCTTAGCCAACACCCTGACCGCATCCAATGCTCCTGTGCCGCCGCTAATAAAACCGGCAGATCCACGCGCGCTGCACCTTCGATCCAAAGTCCATCCGTCTCGGCCGCCACCACATAGGGCGCCAACTCCCCGCGCGCCGTCTTCTCCGCGCCCGTACGGCGCTCACGCTCGTCCCGAAAAATCCGTCGTACCCGCATTTCGCGCCAGACCTTCACGCCCCAAGCCGACTCGATTCCGCGATAAGCGGCCCTCGCCAGCGGCAACGCCGTGTCGATGCGCCAACTTTTTACCAACCTCCGTCCCGTCACAGGATTGATGATACCCGCAGCCACCCGCGAAACCATCGCCGGCGCGCCCTCGGCACCTGCCGCCAACCTAAACGGAATGCCGGCCCGCTCACATTCCCAAGCCAGCAACGTCCCCGCGACTCCTTGCCCGACGATCAGCACTTCCGCGGCTACACCGGACGCCTTCATCGCGCGGCGCGCCGCGTCGGCAAACTCGCCGCCGCCGTCGCCTGACCATGACGTTTATTTTTCTCATCCGGCGTACGCAGCTGAATCGTTGCCGCCAACTCCGGAAAGTCCGCGCGCAAGACTGCGCCCGCTCGTTCCAAAATAATTTCCCCGCCTTCACCGGAAGTCACCCGCCCAAGCACGAGCAGATTTCGCACTTCATAAAAATTCGCATAGTGCGCGATCGCGTAGCCGAAGCACACGCCAATGCTTTCATAAATCGCGCGCGCCCGCACATCGCCGGCCTTCATCGCCGTCTGCACCGCGATCAATTGCTCAGGCAACGGCAACGTCGCCGGAAAATCAAAACCCGCCCGCGCCGCAAGGCGACTCACGCCTTGTTGCGAAAAATACTGCACGCCACAGCCGATGTCACCCGACCACTCGTCGCGCGGCGCATCCGGGCGATAATCAATCGGGGCAAACGCGAGCTCATTGAGCCACGGCGTGATGTTGCCCGCCGGCGTCACGTAACCGCCCGCCTGACTCGTCCCCATCGAAACGCCCAACACCGCGTTATCGTTCATCGACATTGCACCCGCGAGCGCAGTGACTTCACCGTCGTTCACGACTTCAAACGGCACCCCGCCCCAGCGCTCCTGCAACGTGAAAAACATCCGACGGATATGTTGTTCAAAATCGCTCGGGGAAACGCCGCGAAATAGCGACGCCGCCCGCACTTCGTTGTTCACATAAACTCCCGCCGCGCTCCCGCCGATCGCGTCCACGCGCGGCAGATGCGCCGCCGCCCGCTTTAGGGAATCATGTACGCCATCGATGTGATACGTCGGATCTTTTTGGAAATAAGGATCCCATGCGATTTCCTCCGAAAAAACCACTTCGCCATCAATCAGCGCGGAGGCCTTCCGATCGCTCCCGCCGAGATCGAAACCAATGCGGCAACCATCGAGATTTCGCCCCATCGGCAAACTCGTCTCGCGGGTCTCTGGTAAATTTTCCCAAGCAACGGCTTCGACTGAAAACGCTCGGTCGAAAATTTTCACGCCCATGAACTCGCAATCAAAAGCCCGCGCCCCGCCCGGGGCATAAATTTTTGCCAGCACCGCCGCGATTTCGTCGGCTCCGGCGACCAACACGCGGGGGCCACCCTTCATCCACAATAAAAACTTAAGAAGCCGTTCGGCGTACGTCAGCGTGAGTGCCGCCGCCGGATGATTCGCCGCCAACACGCGACTTTCATGACGAAACACCGAACCGTCTTTGCGCTCGAGTACGACCGCGAACGGCCGCGCGCCGGGATCTTTGGCCACCAGCGCGCGATAGGCGCGTTGCCAGAGCGCAGCCGGCAAAAATTCGGGATCGAGGACGGGGCGAAGTTTGGGCGCGACAGACAACATAAGATCAGGCGTGTAGGTTAGCTCACCCCTGGCGAAATTGGGAAGAGATTTTCCCGATCGCCCCGACTAAAGGTCACTTTTTCTCCGACGCCCAGAGTGCCGCACCGACGATGCCGGCGTTGTTCAAAAATTCCGCCGGCACGAGCTGCGCACGCGGTTTGATGTATTTGAAAAATTTCGCGTGATCCGCGCTGACGCCTCCGCCGACAATGATCAACTCCGGCCAAAGTAATTTTTCGAGAATCGCCACGTAATCACGCAGCCGACCGCCCCACTCCTTCCAGGAGAGTTTCTTCTGTTCGAGCACGGAGGCCGCGAGAAATTTTTCCACCGACTTGCCTTGTTTGCCCCACGGAAAATGTCCGAGCTCCATCGCCGTGATAACACCTTGATAAGAAAAACAGGAACCCACGCCCGTGCCGAGCGTGAGGAGCAGCGCCTTGCCCATAAAATCGCACCCCGCGCCGTAGCGCATCTCAGCCGCGCCGGCCGCGGCTGCATCGTTGATCATGGCGATCGGGCAACGGGTCGCTTGACCAAAGAGCTTCGCCCCGTCGCAACCGATGAATTTTTTGTCGAGATTGGCCGAAGTCCAAATCGTCGAACCTTGAATCACACCGGGAAATCCGATGCCCACCGGGCCTCTCCAATTAAAATGCCGCGTCATCGCTTTGACCGCACCGGCCATTTCCTTGGGCGTGAGCGTATCAGTCGTATCGATGCGAAACCGCTCCGAGAGCAGTTTGCCCGTCGTGGTGTCCACGATCGCGCCTTTGAGTGCCGAACCACCGATATCAATGCCTAGAGTTTTCATGGAATTTCAAATTCCAAAAAAACATAGGGGCCGCCCAGATCAACCGACAAACCAAGCCCGCGCGTTATGCGCGGCTACAGCTCGCGTGCAAGCGACTAGCCATGCGATTTAGACACAAGCGTGCCCATCCGGGCCATGCGCGTGACCATGACTTAGCTCTTCTTGCGTCGCGGCGCGCACCGATAAGATCTCGACGTCAAACGTAAGGTCCACCCCCGCCAGCGGGTGGTTCGCATCCAATAATACCTCATCGCCATCGATGCCGGCGATCGTGACGACCGGAGCAAATTGATCGCTATCTGTCTGAAATTGATCGCCCATCTGCAGTTCGCCCTCGACGGGCAACTGCGAGCGTTTGATGCGCTGCACTTGGGCGGGATCGCGTTCGCCGTAGGCTTTCGCCGCCAGGACCGTGACGCGGGTCTTCAAGCCCGCCGCTGTACCGCGCAATTGCTCATCGAGTCCGTCGATGATTTGACCGGCCCCTTCAAGGTACGTCACAGGCGCAGCGCCACCCGAAGTATCGAGCACCTGGCCGGAAGGATCGCGGAGCGTGTAATGAAAGGTAACGACGGAGCGCATTCCCTTAAATTGCGGGGCGCATAGGCAGGCTCCGAGCTAAATCTGCCGATCGGGGGAAAATTCCACTCTTACTCAAGTTTCCTGCCGCAAGATTTCTAACGGTGGATAATCCGTCACTCCTCGCCCCATCACCAAACCGGTGACCACCGTGACCGCCGCCGCCGCCGCGACCGCGCCAATGATGAGCAAAGGCGGCGCCACAGGGGCGATCTTGAACACAAAATGTGCGAGCAAGGCATTGCCTGCGACCGACAACCCACCGCCCACCACAGCCGCAAGCACGCCGAGAATCGAGTATTCCACGAGTTGGATTTGCACGAGCTGACGTCGCGTCGCGCCGAGCGTGCGGAGCAAAACGGTCTCGCGGATACGTTGATAACGGCCGTTGAGCACTGCGCCCACGAGCACGATTACACCCGTAAACACCGTGAAGAGCGCCATAAACTGGATCACAAACGCCACCTTTGAAAAAATACTGTCGAGCGCCTGCAAAATCAACGCGAGGTCGATGGCCGAAATATTGGGGAACGCAGCCACCAGGGCGCGTTGCGTCTGCGCCGAAGCCGCCGGACTTGCCGTCCGCAGCGCCGCCACAAACGTCTTTGGCGCTGCCTCGATCGCGCCTTCGGGAAACACCACAAAAAAATTAGATTCAAGACGTCGCCACTCGACAGCCCGCACACTCGTGACCTTGGTGCGCACCGGCACGCCTTGCACGTCCCACTCGATCTCATCGCCAAGCGTGAGTTGTAGATTTTTCAAAAAACTTTCCTCGACCGAGATTGGCACGATCGCAGCACCCGGCGGCACTTGTCCGTCAAATTTTCCTGCGACTACCCGCTCCGTGCCCGAGAGTTTAGCGCGATAGGTCGAGCGATACTCGCGCCCAAGCATCCCGCCTGAAAGTCGCGGCCCGCCGCGGCCGTTTGAGCCACCACGCGGTCCGGCTGCAGTTCGGCGTTCATCATTTTTATCGGCGTCACTTGCGGGTGCCACGGCTGTCGAGCGCGGCGCCTCACGCTCACGCATGAGTTCATCCACCGGACGACCTTTGAGCGCGGAAATCTTCATCGTTACGATGGGCGCCGACTGAATTACGGGCGCATTTTGCTCCGCGGCGATTTTCTTAAACGGCTCGATCTGGTCGTCTTGGATATCGAAAAATAACAAATTTGGTCGAGCGCCCTCGCCCGCGAGATCGACTTGGTTAAGCAACGTCGTGCGCGTGAGGTACAGCGTGAGAATCAAAAACGTGCCCAAGCCCAACGAGAGCAACAGTAACACCGTGCGATTATTTGGCCGGTGCAAATTCGCGATTCCTTGGCGCACGACATACGGCAGACTCCGCGGCACAAATCGTCGCGCCGCCCACGCCACGACCTGCGCGAGTCCGGCCAGCACCCCGAAACCCACGACCAACATCCCAGTGAAACCAAGCCCGATCCGCCAGCTGCGCGTTTGCCAATACGCGAAGCCCGTGACCGCCGCGAGAATCAGCCCGCCCAAAATAATGCGCCACGGATCGGTGGCGGCACCCGTGCGCTCGATAAAGGCCGAGCGCAACGCCACCAGCGGCGACACCCGACGCACCGCCAGCAACGGCAAGAGTGTGAATAGAAAACAAATCACCAGTCCCGCGCCTAGGCCACGACCGACGGCCGGCCAAGCGATGAAAAAATTTACATCAATCGGTAAGACTCCCTGCAGCACGACCGGTAGCAATAACTGCAAGGCAATCCCGAGTGCTGCGCCGAGCACCGCGCCAAACAGCCCGAGCGCGATGCCTTGCACAACATACACCGAAAAGCTCTGCGCCGCACTCGCCCCAAGGCAGCGCAGCACAGCCACGGTCGCGATTTTTTGGCGCACGTAGACATGAATCGCGCTCGCGACTCCGATCGCACCGAGGAACAACGCCACGAAACCCACGAGATTGAGAAAACCTTCGATGTTGGTCAGTGCCGCGCCGAGGTTACGCTTGCGTTCCGCCACAGTGGAAAACGAAAGACGTTCACCCGCAAATTTTGATTTCATCGCGCGCTCGACCGCCTCTGCGTCTTGCCCGTCAGGCAGTTTGATCAACACGCGGTGCTGCGTGATGCTCTCACGATTCATGAGTCCCGTCGTCGTTAGCAGGCTGAGCGGCACGTACGCGCGAGGTGCAAATGTCGCAATCGCCGCCGACTCACCGGGTACTTTCAAAATTGCACCAGCGATGGTAAACGTTGCTTGGCCGAGTTTCACCACGTCACCGACTTTCACGCCAAATTGCGTGAGCAGCGTCTCCTCCAAAACGACGACCGGCCGCCCGGCCTGCAACTCGGCGGCGGCGCCAGCCGGAGCCGTTTCAAATTTTCCATAAAAAGGGAAATTCGCCTCGACCGCGCGCACCTGCACGAGCCGCGTAGCGTCGTTGGCCGTCGTGAATACCAGCATCGAAGAAAACTCGCGTGTGCGAGATCGTTCGCCCCTGAGCCCCGCCGTGTACGCGAGCACCGGCTCGCTAAAAGCCGCCCGCGAGGTCACCACGAGATCCGCGCCGAGCAAGCCCTTAGCTTGATCGTCGATGGCTTGCTTAAGATTGACCGTGAACGAGCCGATCGCGACGAGCGCCGCGATCCCGAGCACCACGGACAACGAATACAGCAACAACCGCCGCCGCGAAGCCCGCGAATCCCGCCACGCCATTTTTAAAATGAAGCTCATGATGCCGATAGCGTTTCATCCGACACCACCGCCCCGCTACGCAGGCGCAGGATGCGGCCGCATTTTTTCGCGAGTTCGAGATCGTGCGTCACAAGCACGAGCGTCGTGCCTTTCTCGCGGTTGAGACCGAAGATCAGTTCCACCATCGCCGCCGCTGTATCGCCATCGAGATTACCAGTCGGTTCGTCGCAGAATAAAATTTTAGGCCGATTCATGAACGCCCGCGCCAGCGCCACGCGCTGTTGTTCGCCGCCGGAGAGCTGCACGGGGTAATGATCGCAACGCGCCCCGAGGCCGACGCGCCCGAGCAACGCCGTCGCTTCCGCCTCGACCGCCGAGCCGCCTTCACCGCGCAGCTCGAGCGGCACGAGCACATTTTCCAGGGCCGTAAGCGTCGGGATAAGTTGGAAATTTTGAAACACGAACCCCACATGCGCGTTGCGCACAAGCGCTCGGCCATCTTCATCAAGTGCGCCGAGTTCACTACCCGCGAGCGTGACTGTACCGCCCGTGGCGCGATCGAGGCCCGCGCACAATCCGAGCAAGGTCGTCTTGCCACTGCCGCTGGGTCCTACGATCGCGAGACTCGCTCCGGCCGCGAGGTCAAAACTGACCTCGCGCAAAACCGTCAGCGGCCCCGCGGCGGTGCGGTAATTTTTAGTCAGTCGCTCGACTTTCAATATACATGCGTTAGATATCATCGTTATAGTGCCACGAAACACACTCAGCTCCCGAAAGCCAGAAATGACTCCGTTTCTGCGGGTACCCGGCTCGCGTAGCTTCGGTTTGTTGTTCGTTTTTTTAATGTCGTTCGCGGGACAAGCATGTTTAGCCATCCGCGCCGCCGAGCCCGGCACCCGCAACGTGATCTGCTTCGGTGACAGCATCACGGCGGGCTATGGTCTGGATAACGCGTCCGCCGCGTCTTACCCGGCGCTGCTCCAACAAAAATTAGATCAAGCTGAGGCAACTACGGAGTCGGCCCCGCGTTGGCGCGTCGTTAACGCCGGTCTGAGCGGTGAAACCACCGCTGGCGGGGCGCGTCGCATCGACTGGGTTTTGCGCCAGCCGGTCGATATTTTCATCCTCGCGCTCGGCGGCAACGATGGACTCCGCGGCCTTGATCCCGCCGTTTCCCAAAAAAATCTCCAGACGATCATCGACCGCGTGAGGGCGCGCTATCCCGCGGCCAAAATCATCCTCGCGGGCATGATGATGCCCCCAAGCATGGGAGAAGATTACGCGCGCTCTTTCGCGACGATGTATCCCTCCCTCGCCATCAAAAACGAGCTCACGCTTGTTCCCTTTTTGCTCGAAGGCGTAGGCGGTCAGCCCGAGCTAAACCAAGCCGACGCGATCCACCCGAACCCCGCCGGCCACGCTCTCATCGCCGAGACGCTGTGGCGCGGGATGCAGCAACTGATTGCTCGTTGAGCACGCCGCTTCGCCCGCGATCACCGCTGTCTGTAAAGCAGGATCCTCAACACGCCCCAAACGTCCTAATATAAAACCCGGTAGAGACTGTTACCGTATTAGGTATTGCCCAGTAGGCACATGAACGCATCCGCCTCCGCGACATTCTTCGCACACTCAAATCGTTCCCTCTTTTATGGCCAAACCCCGCTGCCTCCTCGCCGCTACGTCTATCTGCTACCTAGCGACGATAATCCCGATTTCCTTCGCCGCGCCCGGGGACCCGCTTACGTTGTGGTACGATCAACCGTCGGAGAAATGGACCGATGCACTCCCACTCGGCAACGGCCGCCTCGCCGCCATGGTTTACGGCGGTCCACTCCGCGAACACCTCCAGCTCAACGAAGACACGCTAACCTCTGGCGAACCACCCGCCGATCTTCGCTCGCTCGATCTCACCAAAGATTTCGATCACGTCACCGCCCTCATCAAAGCCGGTAAAAATTCCGAAGCCGATACCTACGTCTCGAAAAACTGGCTCGGCCGAAATCAACAATGCTACCAACCGCTCGGCGATCTCTGGCTTGATTTCTCCGGCCACGGCGCTGTGACCGATTACCGCCGCTGGCTCGATCTCACCACCGCAACTGCCGGCGTGAGCTTTCGCCGCGACGGCGCGACCTTTACGCGTGAATACCTCGCCAGCGCCCCCGACCAAGTCATCGCGCTCCGCCTCCGCACGGACCGACCTGGCACCCTCGCTTTCAAAACTTCGTTTTCATCCGTCCATCCCACCGCCAAATCCGCCACGGCCGACGACGAACTCATTTTCCGCGGCCAGGTCCCCGGCTATGTCAGCCGTCGCGAGCTCAAGACGATCGAGCAATGGGGCGACCAACACAAATACCCCGAGCTCTACCAACCCGACGGCACCCGTCGCCCGCACGCCGCCCAAGTCCTCTACGGCGCCGACATCGACGGCAAAGGCACGTTCTTCGAAGCGCGCCTCACGATTCGTACCGACGGCAAAGTCAGCGCCGAGGGCGACGCCTTCCGCGTCGAGGGCGCAACTGAGGCCACAATCTTTGTCACCGCAGCCAGCAGTTTCAACGGCCCCGACAAAAGTCCCAGCCGCGAGGGTCTCGATCCCGCGTTGCGCACCACGCACGACCTCCGCGAAGCCGCCGCGCAATCTTACGCCACCCTCCGCGAACGCCACCTCGCCGACTACTCCGCGCTCTTCAATCGCGTCTCGCTCCGCCTCGACGGCGACCCCGCCAAAAATAAACTCCCCACCGACGCCCGTATCCCGGCCTTTCGCCAAACCGGCGACCCCGCCCTCGCGGCGCTCCTGTTTCAGTACGGACGTTATCTCATGATCGCCGGCTCCCGCGTCGGCACTCAGCCGCTCAACCTCCAAGGCAAATGGAACGACCTTGTCATCCCGCCCTGGGCCTCGAGCTACACGACCAACATTAACGCCGAGATGAACTACTGGGCCGCCGAGACCACTAATCTCTCCGAGCTCCACGAACCCCTCTTCCGCCTGACCCGCGAAACCGCCGTCAACGGCGCCCGCACCGCGCGTGACATGTATCACCGCCGCGGCTGGGTCGCCCACCACAACACTTCCCTTTGGCGCGACAGTTTTCCTGTAGACGGCCGCGCCACCTCCGCCTTTTGGAACATGACCGCCGGCTGGCTCACCTCCCACCACTGGGAACACTGGCTCTTCACCGGCGACCGCAAATTCCTCGCCGACGAAGCCTACCCGCTCCTTAAGGGCGCCGCCGAGTTCAACGCCGATTGGCTCGTACCCGACGAGCACGGCCGTCTCGTCACGCCCGTCAGCACCTCGCCCGAAAACACCTTCGTCGCTGCCGACGGAAAATCCGCCGCCATCACCCAGGGCGCCACGATGGATCTCGCCATCATCCGCGAACTCTTCACCCGCACCATCGACGCCGCCGAACTCCTGGGCCGCGACCCTGCCCTTGTCACCGAACTTCGCAACAAACTCGCGCGCCTCGCGCCCTACCGCATCGGCGCTCGCGGCCAACTCCAGGAATGGCGCTCCGACTATCAAGAGACCGACCCTAAGCACCGCCACCTATCGCATCTCTACGGTTTTCACCCCGGCAACCAGATCA
>CAMDRP010000005.1 GCA_945906965.1 Opitutus sp. GAS368
AAAAGTTTAGCGGGAGAATCCTGATTGCGCAGCTGATCTAGTTTTTGGAGAGGCATCGCGAGGGAGGGATCGGCGTCCGCGTCGGCGGGTTTTTTGTCGGGATTGCCACCGACTTGTTGGGTGTCGCCCTCGGGCGGCTGCGGCGGTGGCGGGGGTTGGTCTTTCATGTCGCCGAAGGCTTTCTGGCCTTGCTTGCCATCTTGCGGTTTGGCCTCGGGCGAATCCTTGGCATCGTTTTTCTGGTCTTCGGAATTTTGCTGGTCTTGTTGCTGCTGCGACGGATCGGATTTGTCGGAGGACTTGCTCTTGTCGTCTTTGTTTTGCTGCTGGTCTTTATCCTGCTGCTGATTTTTGTCCTGTTGGTTTTGTTGGTCCTGATCTTGTTTTTGATCATCCTTTTTTTGGTCTTCGTCGGGCTTTTTCAGCAAGGCATTGAGTTCGTCGCGCAGCTTGGACCAATCGGCGGCTTTGGCGTCTAGGGCGGCGCCGGCTTCGGCGGCCGCGAGTGCGTCTTGGACCGGTCCGGGAGCGACGGGTTGTTGTTCGGATTGGAGGCGTTGGCCCCAAGCGACGGTCTCGCGGGCGAGCTCGGCCCAGTCTTGGCCGGAATGCGTGGGTGCGGCGGCAAGTCGGGTAACGGTTTGGGTGAGGGCGGCGGAGGGCGGAGGCGCGGCGGGCGGGGGGGCATCGCTCTCGGCGACGCTGCGTGCCGGAATTTTGGCGGCGGCAGCGCTGAGGGCGGCGGGCACGAGAGATAGCGTGAGGGCGATAAACAACAGCGCGACGGTGCCAGCGGCGACGGGCATACGCGTGGGCGTGCGGAGCGCGCGAGGTTTAGGGCGCACTGGGAACTCGCGCCAGAAGCTAAGAACCAGGCAAAACAGCGCGGCGGCGAGCGGCCATTGGTATCGCTCGACGAGTCGGATGGAGTTTTTCTCGAGGAACTCACCTTTTTGGCCGGCTTCCACGGTGGCTTGGATGAGGGAGGCGAGATCGACCCAGGTTGAGGCATCGCGGTAAACGCCGCCGGTCATATTGGTGAGTTCGCGGAGCGTGTTGGGTTCAAGTTTGGAAAGGACGACGGCGCCGCGGTCGTCTTTGACGAAGCCGTTGGCCCCGTCAGGAATCATCGCACCGGCGGCGGTGCCGATGCCGAGCGCGAGGACGCGGATGTTTTTCTTTTTCAATTCCTCGGCGGTCGTTTTCCAGGTGTCGTCGGTGGCTTCACCGTCGGAGAGAATGATGAGAAAACGATCGGCCGAACCGCTTTGCTTGAACGCTGCGAGCGCGGTCGTGACGAGGGCGCTGTAATTGGTGCCGCCTTCGGGCAAATAGTCGGGGCCGAGGTTGGGCAAAAACTCGCGTAAAATTTCGTAATCGGCGCTGAGCGGAGATTGCAGAAACGCGGTGCCGGAGAACACGACGAGACCGATGCGCTCTCCGGCGAGACGCTCGAGCAATGATTGGATGAGGAGCTTGGCGCGCTCGAGGCGCGACGGTTTTACGTCGGGTGCGAGCATCGAGCGTGAGAGATCGACGGCGAGGAGGATTTCCCGGGATTGATCGAAGACGGGCTCGTCGATGCGGCCGTATTGCGGGCGGGCGAGTGCGGCGACTGCGAGCGTGAGACCGAAAAATAACCACAGGCGGGGCCGGCGACGAGCGGGCTTAGCGTCGGCGCGCTGGGCGTTGAAAGAGGAGAGTTGCAGCGAATCGCCGCCGGCTTCGGCGCGGAGGATTTTGGGTTGGGCGAGAGCGCCGGCGCGACGCGCGCGGGTGAGTTCCCAAACGAGCACGGCGAGCGGGATGAAGAGTAACCAGAGCAATTGGGGCGTCGCGAAGGTCATGCGGTGGAGCGCGCGGCGGGGCGCGCGAGGAGGGCGGCGGCGAGAAGCAACGTGAGACCGGGGATAGCGACCCACGGAAAAAGCTCCGTCGTGAGCAAGTAGCTCTTGGATTGAAATTCGATCTTCTGGGCGCGATCAATCGCCTTGAACGCGGATTCGGCGGCGCCGGTGTCAAAGGCACGGAAAAAATCCCCGCCCGTGTTTTCAGCGAGGTCGCGCAGGGCGCCTTCATCGAGGTCGGACATCATCCGGCGGTAGCCGACTTTGTTGCCTTTGTCGTCGAAGACCGGGAACGGCACGATGCCGTCTTTGCCGGCACCGATAGCGTAGATGGGGATGTTGCGTGATTTGGCGAGATCGGCGGCTTGCGTGGGCGAAAGTGCGCCGCGGTTATTGGCGCCGTCGGTCATGAGAATGACAAAGGCCCCTTGGCGCTTGCCGGCGGTTTCACGTTTGGCTTGCTCGAGGCGGGTGAGCGCGACGCCGAGACCGTCGCCGATCGCAGTGCCGTCTTCGATGAGGCCAATTTTCACGCGCTCGAGTTGGGCCGCGAGCCAATCGTGGTCGGTCGTGAGGGGGGCCATCGTATAAGCGCGGCCGGAGAAGAGCACGATGCCGATACGGTCAGAGGGGCGTTTTTCAATAAACGCTTGGATGACGGGCTTGATCGCTTGCAGACGGTTGATGCGTTCGCTGCCGCGCTCGTAATCTTCGGCAAGCATCGAGGAGGAAAGATCGATGGCCAACATGATGTCGTAGCCTTCTGAGCGCACTTCGCGTTTGTCCTCGATCTGCTGTGGACGCGCGAGGCCGGCGACGACGAGGATCAGGCCCGCGACGGCGAGGCCCGTCGGCCAACGTGACGCCGATGCCAGCGAGGGGCGATGCCACGCGGCCGCGAAGGGTACGAGCAACACCGGTACGCGCCGACGTCCGCGCAGCCAGAGGCTCAAGGGTAAGAGCGCCAGGGCGAGAAACCAAAGAGGATCGTGGAGCGTGTAGTTGGGCATCGCTTCAACGGATCGAGCCGGCGCGCATGCGGGCGTGGAAAAAGCGTACAAGCGCGTCGAGGCGGTTTTGGCTCGTGCTCACGACGAGACGGCTGAGGACATCGGGAAAGAGCGCGGTCCATGTGGCTTCGCGGAGGTTGCGCCACTCGGCGTGCGCGGCGCGTTCGGCGGCGGAATTTTCAATCGTCACCAGTTGTCCCGCCGTCGGGTCGTACGCGGCGAATTGGCCCTGATCGGGCAAGGTACGTTCCCATGGATCATCGACGCGGAAGCCCATCATCTGATAACGACGGCGCAACACCGCCCAGCCTTCCGGCTCGGGTCGCGGCGCGAAATCTCCGAGCCACAACATCACGCTGTGCTTCGGCGCGGCGCGGGATAATAAACGCCAGGGAATGCCCGAATCGGCGGCGGGGTCGGCGCTGAGCGCGGATAAACTCGGCGCCGGACATGCGAGTAAGCTCGCCGCTGCGTGCATGATCGCGCCGCGACCGCGCACGGGTTCACGAAAAAGATAATCGCCGCCGGGCGTCGCGTGCACGAAGCCGACGCGGTCGCGGTTCACCGCGCCAAGCAACATCACCAGCCCGGCCAACTCCAGCAGCGCCTCGCGTTTTGATTGCGCGCCCGAGCCAAATTGAAGACTCGGCGTGTCCTCAAACACCACGAGCAACGTGACCTCGCGTTCTTCGACGAACTTCTTGCGGTACGGCTCGCCGAGGCGCGCGGTGACGTTCCAGTCGATGTCGCGCACGTCATCGCCGAAGGTGTATTTGACGACCTGGTCGAACTCCATGCCGCGGCCGCGGAAGGCCGAGCGGTACTCGCCGCTCAGCTGGTTTTCCACGGCGTGGCGCACGCGCCACTCGAGTTGGCGGAGCAAGGCCAAGGGCGACGCAGGGGCATCGCCGATGGACGTGGCGTAGACTGGAGGTTGATAAGCCAAAGCGACGAGCCGGGCGAAACTCAGGCGGCGGGAATCGGGGTCGTCGCGATGACTTGGGCGACGATTTTATCGGCGGTAATTTCTTTCGCCTCGGCCTCATAGGTCAGGCCGATGCGGTGACGCAGAACATCGGGGGCGATTTCTTGGACGAGCGCGGGCGAGACGAAATCGAGGCCGCGCAACCAAGCGAGGGCACGGGTGGCTTGGTAAAGCGCGAGCGAGGCGCGGGGCGAAGCGCCGAAGGTGAGGAGACGTTGCGCCGCCGCTCCCTCGGTGAGCGCGCGCGTCGCTCGGACGAGCGCGAGGATGTAATTGTGCACCGCCGGCGAGACGTGGATTTGGTCGACCTGCGCGCGCAGCTCGAGGAGTTCTTCCCCGCTGGAGGCAGGAACGAGCGCGGGCTGTTTGGTGACCTGGCCCCAGCGCAACACCATCGTGGATTCCTCGGCCGCCGACGGGTAATCGACGATGAGCTTGAAGAGAAAACGATCCGTCTGCGCCTCGGGCAACGGGTACGTGCCTTCTTGCTCCACGGGATTTTGGGTGGCCATCACAAAGAACGGCTTCGGCAACGGATGCGTTTGGCCGCCGATGGTGACTTGGCGCTCCTGCATGGCTTCGAGCAGGGCGGACTGGACCTTGGCGGGGGCGCGGTTGATTTCGTCGGCGAGGACAAGGTTAGCAAAGATCGGCCCACGGTGAGCGGTGAACTCGCCGTTCTTGGGCGAGAAAATCATCGTGCCGACGACATCGCTCGGGAGCAGATCGGGCGTGAATTGCACGCGCTCAAATTGGACGCCGAGGGCCGTACCGAGGGATTTGATGAGCAGCGTCTTGGCGAGGCCGGGCATGCCTTCAAGCAAGACGTGGCCGTTGGCGAGGAGCGCAACGAGCAGGCGTTCGACGACGGCATCCTGGCCGATGACGGCTTTGGCGATTTCAGTGCGGAGTTTCTGGGACCAAGCGGGACCGTTGAGCATGAGCGGTGGGTAGGTTTAAAAAAGAAAAAGGAAGCGAATGATAAAAAGTACTTCAGCAGGACGGAGGTCTATTTGACTCGGCGCCCGGCAAAGAGTTTCCATTAGAAAACGGACTGCTATGACCTTGCCATCCCAAATCTTGGAAAAACTGGCCGCCCTTGGGGTGCGGCTAGCCGACGTCGAGGAGCGTTTTGTCCGTGGTACCGGGCCCGGCGGGCAGAAAATCAATAAAACCAGTTCGACCGTCTGCCTGCGGCACGGGCCGACGGGCCTCGAAGTGCGCTGTCAGCGGGAACGCTCGCAAGGCGCGAATCGCGAAGTCGCGTGGGCGGAACTCGTGGCGAAGTTACAGGAACGCAAAACGCGCGCGCTCGCGGCGGTTGTCGATGCGCGCGAAGCAGAACGGCGTCGCACTCGACAAAAATCGCGGCGTCAAAAAGTCCGGATGATTCAGTCCAAGAAGCACCGCGCGAAACATAAGGCTCGGCGCGGCCGCGTCGGCGGCGACGACTAAATTGCAGCGGGCGTGGTGTTATTGGCCGGGGTGGTAGGTGCGCTTAGCGTTTTTCTCGATGTCGTCGCAATAAAACCAGGCGTCCTTGAATTTACCGGCGGCGTAGCGCGCGGCTTGGTCGTTGAAATGAGGCGACGCCGGGTCGCCACTCATGCCTCCGGCGAGGAGCGTTTTGGCTTGGAGGCGCGGGCCGAATTCGACGACGGCGACGAAGCTGTTGCCGCGGTTGCCGTAGATGCGCTTCGTCGTCTGCGGCGGGCCAGAAACGCCGAAGGCCGGTAGCGATCCCCAATCACTCGGGGCGTAGGCGATCGGCAGGCTCGGCGCGGCGTCGTCGAACTTGGAATTGAGGTCGCCGGAAGGGCGTTGAAAACGGTTGATCTCGCCCCAAGGCGTCTGCCACGTGCCAAAATCGCGGGTGAGCCGGGCGGTGACCTGCGCGAGGGCGTCGAGGCATTGCGGCGCAGTGAGTGAAGCGACGAGGTGATCGACGAGGACAAGCTCGCGGTTTTTCGCTTCGCTGATGATGGGGCCGAAGGATTGCGCCCAGAGAATCGCGAGCGTGGTCGGGATCGAATCGACGCTGGTGCGATAGTCCCAGCCACGCAGCGCGGCGATCGGCGCAGCGAGGGCGGTGCGGCGTGGATCCGCAGTGGACAGCGCATCGAAGGCGCGCAAGAGCAGGGGCAGGAGCGTTTCAAACGCCGGGAGCGCGGGGTCGTAGGCGGCGGTAATGAGGCTATCGAGCGTGAAGGATTTCGCGCTCGAGAGCACGCGAACGGCGTTGAGCCCGCGGGCGTTTTCAGGATTGGACCAGAGGTAGGCGGGGTAATCCGCGAGTTTGGGGCTGGCGGGGCCGGCGGCGGAGAAGGGCCAGTTGTTGGTGTTTTGAATCCAGCCGCTCGCGGGATTGAGCAGGTGGATCGTTTCCGCTACAGCATGGAGGCCGCGCCATTCGGTCGCGGGGTCGCTGCCGTCGACGGGGAGTTTCCAGTTGAAACGCGGGTCGCGGCGCGGGGCGAAGTTGCCGTGGAAGTAGGCGATGTTACCGTCGGCGTCGGCGTAAACGGTGTTGTTGGACGTGTTGGTGCGCAGCTCCATCACGCGGGTGAATTCAGCGTAGGTGCGCGCCTTGGTGCGTTGGTAAGATTGAGTGAGCGCGGGCACGGGGTCGTTCATCATTTTAACCGCGATCCATTGGCCGTCGGCGGCGCGCACGATCGGGCCGTGGTGGCTGAAATACGTCGTGACGATGCGCTCGGAAAGCGGCGAGCCGGCGGGACCGGTGCGGTAGCGGAGCGTGATTTTTTTGGCGAGAAATGGGCGAGTTGCGTCGCCGTAGCGATAGGTGGGGCCGGCGGGGGTGGGGACAACGATTTCGCGGTATTCGTCGATGACGTCGGCGCCGTTGGACGTGTGCATCCAGCCGAGGCGGTCGTTGAAACCCTGATACACGAAGAACTGGCCCCAGGTCGCGGCACCGTAGGCGTTGAGGCCCTCGGCGCTCACGGCGTGCACTTCAGGGCGAAAATAAAACGAGGTGTGCGGGTTGATGAGCAACAGCGCGTGACCGGAAGCGCTTTTGGCCGGAGCGATGGCGAAGCCGTTGGAGCCCTGCGCCTCGGGGGGCGCGGGCGCAGTGGCTGCGTCGGAGGCGGCGCGGTCGGGTGCGGTGAAAGCGAGCGCGGGGCGAGAACCGTAGAAGGCTTCGAGGTTTTTGAGCGAAACCGATTCGATGTCGCCGCCGATGCTGCCCTCGGTGAAGGCGAGGGCCATCCACGGCTCAAAATGAGTGATCAATTTCGGACGCACCCCGGGGTGCGTGTGGAGATAAAAATTCAGGCCGTCGGCAAAGGCGTCCATGAGCGCGCGGAGCCATGCGGGGCTGGTGGCGTATTGGGCTCGGAGTTCGACGGGGTCGATGAAGAGCTTCATGCGCAGGTCCCGGTAGAGTTCTTTTTCACCTTCGATCTCGGCGAGGCGGCCGAGGGCGTTGACGTAATTGAGTTCGATGCGGTTGAAGTCGTCCTCGGCTTGAGCGTAGAGCAGGCCGAAGACCGTGTTGGCGTCAGTTTGGCCAAAAACATGAGCGATGCCCCAGGTGTCGCGAATGATGGTGACCTTGCGCGCGTGCTCTTGCCAGCGGGCGAGATCAGCGGGCGTCGGTGCTGCTACGGTGGCGTTGAGGGCGATGGCGGTAACGCCGAACTTGAGGATAAAACGAAACAGGAAAAAACGCATGGCGACGGGCTGGGATCTATTTTTCAGAGAATCGTGAGGGTGTTTCCGAGACGTAGGACGCCGGATTTGGTTTCGTGGATGAGGTTTTGGCCGAAGTTGACCGACGTGGATTGAACTGAGTCGCGGCGATAGGTGGCGAGCGTTTGGAGCGGTTCGGGGCCGTCGAGCTGGCCGGTGGCTTGGTCGGTCGTTGTGACGGAGCAACGCGCACAGGGGCCGCCGGCGCGAAAGGTGATTTCGCCGATTCGAAAACGAGGCCAAGTGTCTTCGGCGTAGGCGGGCGTATCGGCGAGGATGAGGTTGGGGCGGAATCGATTCATCGGCAGGGCCTCGGCGCCGCGGGCGATGAGGCGGTCGTTGAGATCGGCGAGCGAGGATTCGCCGATGACCAGCAAGGGGTAAGCGTCGGCAAAGGTCACCGTGTCGCCGGGGTGCGCGTTGGCTTTAGGAATCGGGCGGTGGAAAGCGGGGCCGAGGCGAACGAGGCGGCAACGCGTACCGAGAAAGGCGGAGAGCAACGCGGCAGAGGTTTCACCGCAGTCTTCGGCAAGGAGGTTTTCACTTTTCCAGACGCTCACGGTGCGGAGCGGGGCGGCGGGATCGGAAGCGAGGGGAACGCGGAGCGAGGCCGATTGGGGCGGGGTAAGAGTGAGGTGGGTCGCGTCGAGAGCGGTGGCGATGAGGGCCATCCGCGGCAGGGTGCGCTGAGTCAGAAACCGGCCGGTTTCGTCGATGACAAGAAACCGGCGGTCACCCACGAGGCCGTGGGCATCAATTCGAGCGGAGGAAACCGCGCAACCGCCGAGAGATTTAACCGGGTAGAGAAAAAGGCCGCTGAGGCGCATGCAAGAAACTCAGCGCGCGCCGCGAAGTTTGGCAATCATGGGCTCCGGCGTGTGCGTTCATCATCCGTGTTTTTTTAGCGGATCGGATCAGGCGCGCAGGTTGAGGGCATCATGTAATCTTAAAGCGACTCATTCTCCGGTCTCTTGACTTAGCTAATAGCTTAGCTAATCAATTTATTATGTCCGTAATCCTCAAGCGTAAAGCCGCTCACCGCGCCGTTCGCCCGTCGCGCGTGGCCTCCGCCCCGATCAAGCTGCCCTCCATTGTTAACGTCCACGAAGCCAAGACTCAGCTCTCTCGTCTCCTCGCTCGCGTGGAGGCCGGCGAAGAAATCACCATCGCTCGCGCCGGCCAGCCATTCGCTCGGCTCGTGCCGCTGGAGGCGCCTGTTTTGTCACCCCGTGTGCCCGGTCGCTACAAAGGTCTTTTTGGGCCACTCGGCGCGGCCGAGGCTTTAGCTCCATTGCCAGAGGAGTTTTCTGGGCTGACGGCCAGTCTCAGCGACCCGCTCGATCTACCGTGAAGCTGCTGCTAGATACCCACGCTGTCCTGTGGTGGTTGGATGATCATCCCTCGCTCAGCGCTAAGGCCCGCTGGTTGATCGCGGACCCGGGCAATGAGTGTTGGCTGAGCGCCGTGTCGGTTTTTGAAATCACCACCAAGCATCGGCTCGGAAAACTCCGTCTGCCGCCGTCACTTTTACAGGGTTGGAGCCTGACGGTGAAGCAGGAGAACTGGCGATGGTTGCCCGTATCTCAGGATCATGCCGCTTACGCCGGAGCGCATCCCTCGCTGCATGGTGATCCCTTCGACCGTATTTTGGCTGCCCAAGCTAAAATCGAAGCTCTTACGCTGGTTACCGTCGATCCGGCTTTTGTAAACTTCGCCTCGTCTACCGTTTGGTAGTAAAGTGACCTAGTTTTGAGGGTTTTTCTGTCGTATGAACGCGCTCACAAAACCTGTCGCGATATCCGCCTCTAAATCGATTTTATTTTCTTCAACTTTAAAATAAAGTGCCGCGCAGGCTCGTGATGAACCCATTGCGCTATAGTCACCTAGATTGACAAAATTTGTTTTAACTCAACATTTAAAAATGTTTTTCACGTCACAATTTACGCCGATAGGTGACGAGATAGAGTTGGGAACCGGCCGGGCTCGCGAAGACGACGGGGATGGTGCCATCTAGGCCATAGCAAATGCGGAGGAGTTCGCCCTTGCGTTGGAAAATAGCGGGGATGGCTCGGCCAGCGTTGGGCCCGTGGGTGCCGCGGAGGGTCAGGAGGTTTTGCGGATCGCCCAGTTTAAATGTAAAGGTGTAATGGCCGCGGTCGGCAATCTCGCCGCTGTAGAAAACGGAGTAACAATCCAGCGTGAGTTGGAGGGTCGTGTTATCTACGAGGAGTGGGTGCGCGGGCTCGCCGGCGAGTTCGGCACGGACCATTTTCCAAGTGCCGTGGAGCGGATGATCGAAAGGGGCGGAGTTAGCAGATTCGTCCATGATCAGGCGCGTTTGGTGATTTCGCGGGGGGTGGATTCGACGAGGTTGGGTGGGCTGAGGTCCTTAGCGCCCTTGGCGCCGAGTTCGGCGAACTTGCGCGCCCCGGGGAGGACGGTGCCTTCAAAGGAACCGACGGCGGTATTGTATCCGCGGACGGCGGCGTCGAGGCCGCGGCCAACTTTTTCGAGGTTCTCGGCGAAGGCGGCGATGCGGTCGTAGAGTTGGCGGCCGAGGGCGCTGATCTCGTCGGCGTTTTTGGAGACGGCTTCCTGGCGCCAACCGTAGGCGGCGGCTTTGAGCAGGGCAATGAGAGTGGTGGGAGTGGCTAGGAGGACGCGGCGGGTGAGGGCGCGGTCCATGAGGCTGGAGTCGGCGGTGAGGGCGGCGGTAAGGAAGTGGTCGCCGGGTAGAAACAGAACAACGAACTCGGGGGCGGGTTGAAATTGCTCCCAGTAATTTTTCGCGCCGAGGGCGTCGATGTGACCGCGGACCTTTTGGGCGTGGTCGTCGAGGCGTGCGGCGCGGGTGGATTCGTCGGTGGTATCGACCGCGGCGCGGTAGGATTCGAGCGGGGCTTTGGCGTCGACGACGATGCGTTGGCCACCGGGGAGGCGCACAACGAGATCGGCGCGGAAGCCGCCAGCCGAAGCGGTTTCCTGCTCGGAGAAATCGCAGTAGGGCAGCATGTCGGCCATCTCGACGACGCGGCGGAGTTGGAGTTCGCCCCAGCTGCCGGCGAAGGATGTGGAACGAAGAGCGGTGGAGAGTTTGTTGGCCTCGGCTTGGAGCTGAAGTTGGGCCGTACCGAGGGTTTTGAGCTGTTCTCCGAGCGCGCCATAAGCGGTGGCGCGGGCTTTTTCGATTTCGGCGATCTTGCCATCGACTTTTTCGAGGGACTCGCGGAGTGGTTTGACGAGGGCGTCGATGGCGAGTTGGCGTTTCTCGAGGTCGCCGGCAGATTGAGTCTGAAGTTGGGCGAAGGATTGTTGGGCTTGCGCGAGAAAATCGGCGCGGTTGGCGCGGAGGGCGTCGGCGGAGAGGGCTTTGAACTCAGCGACGAGGCGTTCGTGGGCGGATTTCTCGGCAGTGAGCTCGGTGGCGTGCTGGGTGACGAGCGTCGAGAGCCGCTGCGTCTCGGTGCGTTGCTCGGCAAGTTCTTGGGCAAGCCGAGAGTTTTCCTGGGCGAGGGCGCGGGTGCGCTCGGTGAGTGTGGCGGCGCGGCCGCGCCAATAAAACCAGACGATCAGCGCGCTGAGTCCGGCGGCGAGGAGGGCGGTGATAAAAAGCGACATGGAGAAAATCAGGCGAGAGCGTCGGGGCCGAAGGCGCCGGGGAGCAAGCGATCGAGGGTGGTTTCATGGCGCGCGGTGGACGCGCAGACGCTGATGACGAGAGCCGTTGGACCGAATTCGTTGATGACTTGGCGGCAAGCACCGCAGGGGCTCGTGGGCTGGGCAGTGGGCGTGAAAACGGCGACGGCAAGAATGCGGCGCTCTCCGGCGGCGGCGGCGGTAAAGATCGCGGTACGTTCGGCGCAGTTGCAAAGACCGTAGGAGGCGTTCTCGACGTTGCAGCCGACGTAGATTTGGCCCGAGGCGGCGAGGACGGCGGCACCGACGGGAAATTCGGAATACGGTGAGTACGATTGCTTGGCGGCAGCGCGGGCGGCTTTTTCGAGCTGGCGGCAAACGAGGGAGGAGATTTTTTTAGCCATGGGGAAAGAATCAGAGGCCGAGTTCGGTTTTGGTGGTGGCGAAGGCGTTGATGGCAAACTCGAGGTCGGCACGCGTGTGGGCGGCGCTGACTTGGGTGCGGATGCGGGCGGCTCCTTGGGGTACGACCGGATAGAAAAAACCGACGACGTACACGCTTTTTTCGAGCATGCGCGCGGCAAATCGCTGCGAGAGCGCAGCGTCGCCGAGCATCACGGGAACAATCGGATGCGAGCCGGGTTTGAGCGTGAGGCCGGCGGCAGTGAGACCGGCGCGAAAAAATTTCGTGTTGTCTTCGAGGCGATCGCGCAAAGCCGTCGAGGTGCTGATGAGATCGAGGGCGGCGAGGGACGAGGCGACGATGGCGGGCGCGAGCGAGTTGGAAAACAGGTACGGGCGGGAGCGCTGGCGGAGTAGGGCGATGATTTCTTTTTTACCACTGAGGTAGCCGCCGCTGGCGCCGCCGAGGGCTTTGCCGAGCGTGCCCGAAATGAGGTCGATGCGACCCATCACACCGCAGTGCTCGGGCGTGCCGCGGCCGGTCTTGCCCATGAAGCCGACGGCGTGGCTGTCGTCGACCATCACGAGGGCACCATAGCGTTCGGCGAGTTCGCAGATCTCGCGCAGGGGCGCGATGAAACCGTCCATTGAAAACACGCCGTCGGTCACGACGAGTTTGAAGCGAGCCTTGGCGGCGTCGGCGGCTTGGAGTTGGGCCTCGAGATCGGCGAGGTTGCAGTTTTTGTAGCGGAAGCGCTGGGCCTTGCAGAGGCGGATGCCGTCGATGATCGAGGCGTGATTTAATTCATCGCTGATGACGGCGTCCTCCGCGGTGAGAAGCGTTTCAAAAGCGCCGCCGTTGGCGTCGAAACAGGAGGAATAAAGAATGGTATCTTCTACGCCGAGGAAGGCGCTCAGGCGTTGCTCGAGTTCGCGGTGGATTTCTTGCGTGCCGCAGATGAAACGCACCGAGGCGAGGCCGTAACCCCAACGATCGAGCGCGGCGTGGGCGGCGGTGATGAGCGCGGGGTGATTGGCGAGACCAAGGTAGTTGTTGGCGCAGAAATTCAGCACCTCGCGGCCGCCGGCGACGGCGATGTGTGCGGATTGCGCGGTGGCGATGAGGCGTTCGCGTTTGGTGAGACCGGCGACGTCAATTTCGCTGAGGGTTTTTTCGAGGTGCGCGAGATAGGCGGGCGTCATAGGTCAGTCCCAGTTCAGGATGATTTTCCCGCTGCGACCGGAGCGCATGAGATCGAAGCCTTTTTGGAAATCGGTGTAATCAAAACGATGCGTAATGACCGGCGAGATATCGAGGCCACGTTGGATGAGAGAGGTCATCTTGTACCAGGTCTCATACATCTCGCGGCCGTAGATGCCGCGGATCGTGAGCATATTAAATACGACTTTATTCCAATCCACGGCAGCGGCGCCGGGCATGATGCCAAGGAGGGCGATACGGCCGCCGTGGGCCATGTTGTCGATCATGGTGTTGAGCGCGATGGGATTGCCGGACATTTCGAGGCCAACATCGAAACCCTCCTTCATGCCAATCTCGCGTTGGACGTCGGCGAGATTTTCTTTGGAAACATCGACTGTACGCGTGGCGCCCATGCGGGCGGCGAGGGCGAGGCGGTCGGGGTTCACGTCGGTGACGACGACCTTGCGCGCGCCCGCTTGTTGGGCGATGGCGGTGGCCATGCAACCGATGGGGCCGGCGCCGGTGATGAGCACGTCCTCGCCGACGAGATCATATTGAAGGGCGGTGTGCGTGGCGTTGCCGAGCGGGTCGAAGCACGACAGTACGTCCAGAGGAATGGCGGGATCGACGTGCACGGCGTTGGTGGCGGGGATGCAGAGGTATTCGGCGAACGCGCCGTCGCGGTTCACGCCCACGCCTTTGGTGGCTTTGCAAAGGTGGCGCCGGCCGGCGAGGCAGTTGCGGCAGAGGCCACAAACGATGTGACCCTCGCCGTCGACCAGATCACCCGGCGAGAAGCCGATGACGTTGGCGCCGACGGCTTCGATGGTGCCAACGAATTCGTGGCCGACCACCATTGGCGGCTTGATGGTTTTTTCCGCCCACGCATCCCAGTTGTAGATGTGAACATCGGTGCCGCAGATGGAGGTTTTTTTGACCTTGATGAGGACGTCATTGACACCGGGCTTGGGCACGGGGACATCCGTGAGCGAGAGGCCGGGGCCAGCTTGGAGTTTGGCGATGGCGCGCATAGTGGAAGCGGGCATGGGATTTTTGATTGGTCCGGAGTTTAGCGATGGGGGCGGGCGGGAAACAATGGTGAACGCTCGCCCATGACACAGATTTACCGCGCGGACCGAAATTTCATTTCTAGGTAACTCACGGAAAGCGCGGCGCCTGCGGCGGTGCGATATGGGTTTGCCTCTGCGGTGGGGAGCGGGTGCGCTGGGCGTTCAGCCGATGATGAACCGATTTTATACCGACTTCGACGCAGAGACATACGGCGCGGCTCGCAAGACCGATTACCGTAACGCGTTTCAAATTGACCGCGACCGGATCATCCACGCGCACGCGTTTCGGAAACTGCAGTCGAAGACGCAAGTGTTTCTCTCGGGTGAATACGATTTTTACCGCACGCGGCTCACGCACTCGATGGAAGTTGCGCAGATCGGGCGCTCGATTTGCCTCTATTTACAGACGCAGGGCGGAGCGTTGGCGGATGATTTTTTTATCGATGGAGATTTGGTCGAGGCGGTGTGTCTCGCGCACGATCTCGGGCATCCGCCGTTTGGGCATTCGGGCGAACGCACCTTGCAGGAGTTGATGTTGCCTTGGGGCGGTTTCGAGGGGAACGCGCAGACGTTGCATCTGCTCACGGAGACGATGTTTCAAAACGAATCGGGCGTGCGCGGCATGCAGGCGACGCGCGCACTACTCGACGGTGTGTTGAAGTACAAAAAATTGTTCGCGGAGTTTCCCGCGCCCCCGGCGAATCATTTTCTCTACGATCCGCAGGGTGCGGTACGGACGTTTGTTTTTGGCGCGGCGACGATACCTGCGGAGTTGCACGCTGAGGAAACACTGAACGCGTTTAAAAGTGTGGAGTGTCAGATCATGGATTGGGCGGACGATGCGGCGTACTCGCTTAACGATATCGTGGACGGCGTGAAGGCGGGCTTTTTGACGATCGAGCGGATCGAGGCTTGGGCGGCGAGCGAGGCGATTGATGCGGAGCGACAGAGCTGGCTCGACGCGTTATTTGCGGCCATTCGGGCGGATCGACTGGAAAATGTGTTTTCGGCCAAGATCGGGGTGTTCATCACGGCGTGCCGGTTGCGGGAGCGAAAAAATTTCATGAGCGCGGCGACGAACCGTTACCGTTTCGAACTCGTGTTGGCACCGTCAGCGGGGCGGGAGGCGATGTTTTATAAAAAGATGGCCAACGACATCATCTTTGAGAGTCCGCAACTCCAACAGATGGAGCACAAGGCGCAGAAGGTGATGTTTGAACTCTGGGATTCGGCGTGGAAAAACTACGTCGCGCGCTCGGGCCGCATCATTCACATCTTGCCGCCGCGGGTCGGTAAATTGATTGCCGCAGAAACGACCGAAGCCGGGAAAGCGCGCCAAATCTGTGATTGGTTGGCGGGGCTCACGGACGGAATGATCGTGCGGACTTACCAGCGGCTGTTTGATCCGGAGCTAGGATCGATCCGGGATTTGAGTTAAGTTTTTTTAGGCCAAGAGATGACCGTCGCGGACGGCTCGGGCGACCATAGCTTGAGCGTAGGCCCAGAGATCGGCGCTGCCCTCGGCGATATGGGCGTTGCGGGCGAGAACGCGGTCGGAGGTGATGCCGTGTTTTTTCCACGCGGCGCCTTCGGTCGAGCAATTCAGTAACATCGGGTGAAAGCGGTCCACGGCGGCGGCGAATTTAGCTTCGGGGGTTTGGCGGGCTTCAAACTCATCCCAGAGCGCGCGAAACTCGGCGGATTGACCGGGCGGCAAGAGCCCAAAAATGCGGTCAGCGGCGAGGCACTCGCGCGCGTGTTGGTCAGCCATGTTTTTCGTGTCGTAGGCGAACGTGTCGCCTGCGTCGATTTCGACGAGGTCGTGGATGATCACCATCTTGAGCGCGCGGAGCACGTCGAGGTGCGGGACGTTGGCGTGCTCGGCGAGGGTGATCACCAGCAAACAGAGACCCCAGGAGTGTTCGGCGTCGTTTTCGGCGCGACGGCTGACGGTGTTCACCGTCTGCCGGAAAATATTTTTGAGCTGATCGACCTCGACGATGAAGGCGATCTGGCGCGAGAGACGTTCGAGCGGAGTGGCGCTCACGGTTTCAGGTAAGGGGCGAGGACTCGGGTCCAGATCGCGTAGCCGGCCGGTTGCATGTGGAGTTGATCGGCGATGAAAAGTTCGGGGCGGGTTTTGCCAGCGGCATCGAGCATTGGCGTGGCGACATCCACAAAAGTGCGGCGCGGATCTTGGGCGCATTCGGCGGCGATGAGTTGGTTGGCGAGCAGGACTTTGTCGCGGATTTTGGCTCGAGAAGGACTTTCTTTGACGGCGAGGAAGATGATTTTCGTCTTCGGGAGCGCGGGGTGGATTTTGGCGCAGAATGCTTGGAAATCGGCCAGCAAGGCTTCGGCGGATTTGCCGGCTTGGAGGTCGTTTTCACCCGCGTAAACGACGACGAGGCGCGGCACGTAGGGGATGACGACGCGGTCCGCGTAGAACACGCTGTCAGAAAGCTCTGAGCCACCGAAGCCGCGGTTGAGCGTGGTGATGCCAGGGAAATCGGCGGCTAGGCTCGTCCAACGGCGGATGGAAGAACTACCCACAAATACTACGGCATCGCGGGTGGGTGCTTTGATCGCGTCGGCTTGGGTGTATTTATTGATTTCGGCGGCCCATTTTTCGGGCGCGGCAAAGACGCTGGCACTTAGAAGCAGCGCGCTGGTGATGAGGGGGCAAAAAAGAAGGGGAAGGGAGCGAAGACAGCGCATAAGTATTAGCAAACACCGCACTGCACCGTCGGCAATACGAGAGCGCGAGAGTTTTTTCACGCGCAGGGTTGCGCGGATGGCTTATCCGGCTGAAACGTGGTGCGATGTCTTCGTTGCACGACTCTCTCCGCCTCGGCGCTTTAATGCTACCGAACCGTATTATTATGGCCCCGCTCACGCGTTGCCGCGCTTTCGTCGGTCGCGTGCCGAATTCAATGATGGCGAACTACTACGCTCAACGGGCGTCTGCCGGCTTGATCCTGAGTGAGGCAACCGCCGTCGATCCGATGGGGGTGGGTTATCCCGACACGCCGGGCATCTGGTCGCCGGAGCACGTCGCGGGTTGGAAAATAATCACCGCCGCCGTCCACGCCGCAGGTGGGCGGATTTTTCTGCAACTTTGGCATGTGGGTCGGATTTCCGACCCCGTTTATCTGGGCGGTGCGTTGCCCGTAGCCCCCAGCGCGATCGCGGCGTCGGGCCACGTGAGCCTGATCCGGCCGGAGAAGGCGTTTGTGACGCCGCGCGCCCTCGAGCGTACTGAGTTACCCGGAGTCGTGGCGGCGTTTCGGCTTGGAGCCGAGAACGCGCAGCGCGCGGGCTTTGATGGCGTCGAAATCCATGGCGCGAACGGTTACTTGCTCGATCAATTTTTGCAGGATTCCTCCAACCAACGCACGGATGAGTACGGCGGCTCCATCGAGAATCGCGCGCGGCTGCCGCTGGAAGTCACCGATGCCGTCATCAGCGTATGGGGCGCAGATCGCGTGGGCTACCACTTGGCTCCGCGGGGCGATGCGCACGGCGTCGGCGATTCCAATCTCGCGGCGACATTCGGTTACCTCGCGACGCACTTGGGTAAACGTAAACTGGCGTTTCTGTGCGCACGCGAAGGTTTGGCCGAGCCACGTCTCGGGCCGACCTTGAAACAAAATTTTGGTGGCGTGTTTATCGCCAACCAAGGTTTCACGGCTGCAGACGCCTCGGCGGAGATCGCCGCGGGGCGCGCGGATGCCGTGGCTTGGGGGAAAGCTTTTATTGCGAATCCAGATTTGCCCCGACGGCTGCGTGAAGGTGCCCCGTTAAATGCGCCCGTGCCGGAGTCTTTTTATGGCGGCGATGAGCGTGGTTACACAGATTATTCTCCGCTCGCTTCCTGATTTTTAACGCTCTCAATTTTAAAAAATTATGTCTTCCAAAATTGCTCTCATTACCGGTGCCAATAAGGGGATCGGTCTCGAAACGGCCCGTCAGCTCGGGCTTCAGGGTATCTTTATTCTGGTCGGTGCGCGCGATGCGCAGCGCGGTGCCGGCGCGGTGGCGTTACTGAAATCCGAAGGGATTGAGGCGCGCGTGGTGCCCTTGAACGTGACCGATGAAGCCTCGATCCGCACCGCCGCGGCGTGGGTCGAAAAAGAATTCGGCCGACTCGATATCCTCGTGAACAACGCGGGCGTGCTCGACTACGCGACGGAGACGGGGCCGGCGACCGTTTCGCAGGTCTCACTGCGCGCGACCTTTGACACGAATTTCTTCGGGCTCGTCGCCGTGACGCAGGCGTTTTTGCCGTTGCTGAAAAAATCACCGGCGGGACGCATTGTGAATCTCTCCTCCATTCTCGGCTCAATCGCGGAACACGCCGATGTGAACTCGCCGATTTATCCGGCGCGGCTGCTCGGTTACGACGCATCGAAGGCGGCGGTAAATATGTTCACGGTCGAACTGGCGCAGGAGTTGAAGGGCACTCCGCTCAAGGTGAATTCGGCGCATCCCGGCTGGGTTAAAACAGAAATGGGTGGCGACGGTGCGCCGATGGAAATCGTGGATGGCGCAAAGACCAGCGTAGCCCTCGCGACCTTGCCGCCCGAAGGCCCGAGTGGCGGCTATTTTCATCTCGGCGTGCACATGCGCTGGTGATGGAAGCGAAAGCTTCCAACGCATGAACCTATCCACGCCTGCGCCGTCTCCGCGCCTCCACTACGCTTGGGTCGTCGCGGGGGTGACGTTTCTGACGCTATTAGCGGCGGCGGGGGCGCGCTCGGCCCCGGGCGTGATGCTGTTGCCGCTTGGCAATGAGTTTCAATGGAGCCGCGCGACGGTGTCGTCGGTGGTGGCGATTAATATTTTTATTTTTGGCCTGATCGGGCCGTTTGCGGCCGCGCTTTATGTGCGGCTGGGGTTGCGGCAGACGATGATGCTGGGGATGGCGTTGCTGGCGCTCGGATACGGCTCGACCGTGTTTTTGCGCACCTATGCGCAGTTCGTGGTGTTGTGGGGCTTGGTGGTCGGCGCGGGCTCAGGTATGGCGGCGACGGTGCTCGGGGCGGCGGTCGCGAATCGCTGGTTCACGAAACATCGCGGGCTGGTGATGGGGATGTTGACGGCGAGCACAGCTACCGGACAGCTCGTGTTTTTACCGTGGTTTGCATCGCTGGTGACGACGTCGGGTTGGCGGAGTGCGCCGCTGGTCGTTACCTGCGTGGCTTTGGGGATGATTCCGGTGATTTGGTTTTTTATGCGCGACGAGCCGCGCGATCTCGGACTGCGGCCCTACGGAGAAACGGGCGCACCGGATACGGCGCAACGCGCGGGGGGAAACCCGGCGAAGCTGGCGATTACGACCTTGCTGGAAGCGGCGCGCACGCGAGATTTCTGGTTATTGGCGGGATCGTTTTTTATTTGTGGCGCGAGTACCAACGGCTTGATCGGGACGCACCTGATTCCGGCAGCGTTTGACTGCGGAATTCCCGAAGTGCGGGCGGCGGGATTGTTGGCGATGATGGGGCTTTTCGACCTCGCGGGCACAACGCTCTCGGGCTGGCTTTCGGATCGCTATAACAACCGCGCGTTGCTCTTCGGTTACTACGGGTTGCGCGGCCTGTCGTTGTTGTTTTTGCCCACGGCGTTGCTCGGGCCGGTGGCGGGATTGGCGGTGTTTGCCGTTTTTTACGGACTGGACTGGATCGCGACGGTGCCGCCGACGGTGCGGCTGACGGGCGATATATTCGGGCGCGAACGCGCCAGCATCGTTTTCGGCTGGATCGTGGCGGCGCATCAAGTCGGCGCGGCGTGCGCAGCTTATGGCGCGGGCGCGGTGCGGACGGCGCTGGGGAGTTACGCGTGGGCGTTTACCGGCGCGGGCTTGCTGTGCGTGATCGCGGCCATGGGTGTGTTGTCCATCGGTCGCGGGGTGAAGCCGGCGCTGAAAACGGCGGCGGCTTGAGCAGGGGGCGCAGGCGCAAGGCGGCCCCAGAGGGGAGGTTATTTCTTCGCCGGGACGGGCAGCAACGGCTCGACGATGAGGCCTTCGGTGAGGGTGTCGTTGGGATTGGCGGCGACGCGGACGCCATCGGTAAGTCCGGAAACGATCTCGATCTGGGCGCCGAAATCGCGGCCGATTTTTACTTTTTGATAACGGATCGTTTGGGCGGCATCGACGGTGGCGACTTGAGGGCCGTCGGCGCGGATGATGACGGCGTTGGACGGGAGCACGATCGCGGGTTCGGCGGGTTTGAGACGGAAACGAATTTGGACGAACATGCCGGGGAGTAGTTCGCTTTTGGCGTTGGGTAGTTGGATCTCGGTGGTGAGCGTGCGAGTGACGGGATCGAGGGCGCCGGCGACGCGCACGACGGAGGCGTTGAAAGTCCGGCCGGGGAATTCGTTGATGAGGACTTCGACTTCGAGGCCCGGGCGGATGGAGCGGAGGTAAGATTGAGGGACGCTGGCGAAGACGCGCAGTGGAGTGACGGCGGCCATGCGGAAGAGTTCACGGCGGCTGGAGTCGGTGGTGATCAAGGCGCCGATCTCGGCGCCGCGGAAGGTGATGACGCCGGCGAAAGGGGCGACGATCGTCTGGAGGGATTTGAGTTGAGTGAGGCGGGCGACGTTGGCTTCGGCGGCTTGGACATCGGCGGCGCGAGCTTGGGCGGCGGCGTTTTTTTCGTCGGCTTCTTGTTTGGAGACGGCGTTGCGCGCGGCGAGTTCGCTCCAGCGGGCGGCGGTTGCGCGGGTGAGTTCGGCGTTGGCCTTGGCTTGGGCGAGGGCGGCGCGGGATTGGTTGAGTTCTTGATCGAGCTCAGGACCGTCGATGTGGGCGAGGGTTTGGCCGGCGGTGACTTGGTCACCGAGGTCGACGAACCATTTTGCTAGGTAGCCCCCGGTCCGAGCGTAGATGGAAGCTTCTTGGAAGGCTTGGAGGCTGGCGGGAAGGACGAGTTCAATAGCCGCGCTGGAGCGAGCGGCGAGGACGACGTTGACCGTCGGTGGAGCCTTGCTGACGGGGGTGGAGGCGACGCTGAGGGCGGCGGTACCGAGACAGAGAAAGAAGCGGAGGGCGGACTTCATGACGGAAAATTATTTGGACTGTGCGGAATCGGCGGCGGCTTCCTCGAGGAGTTCTTCTTCGGGGGTGTGGGGTCCGCGCTTGCGGAGAGTGGCGTACACGACGGGTACGAGGAACAGGGTGGCGAGCGTGGCGAAAAGCAGCCCGCCGATGACGGCGCGACCCAGGGGGGCGTTTTGTTCGCCGCCTTCGCCGAGGCCGAGCGACATGGGCAACATGCCGATGATCATCGCCAGTGCGGTCATGAGCACGGGTCGCAGACGCGTGTGGCCGGCCTCTAGGGCGGCGGCGCGGGCGTCACGACCCTCGCGGCGGACGTCGTTGGCGAAGGTGACAAGCAAGATGGAATTAGCGGTGGCGACACCGACGCCCATGATGGCGCCCATGAGTGAGGGGACGCTGAGGCTGGTGCGCGTAAGAAAGAGAATCCAGATGATGCCGCAGAGTGCACCGGGCAGCGCCATGATGATGATGAACGGGTCGAGCCAGCTCTGGAAATTTACGACCAAGAGCAGGTAGACGAGTACGATCGCAGCGAGGACGCCCAGGCCGAGACCGAGGAAGGAGGCGTCCATGCTTTGGGCTTGGCCGCGCATGGTGATGAAGCTGCCGCGCGGGAGTTTTTTCTCGAATTCGGGGAGAAGTTTTTTAACGGCGTCGGCGACGGAGCCGAGGTCACTGCGATCGACGTTGGCGAAGACATCGAAGACGGGTTGGACGTTATAGTGACTGACGACGGATTGCGTTGTGGTGCGCTCGAAGGTGGCGACGTTGCCAAAAATCTGGGGTGGGGCACCGCGGCTCGTCGGCAGTGGGGTGGCGAGGATGGCCTCAATGGAATTGAGTTTCGCGGGCGGAGTTTGGGTGGCGACGACGTATTGGACGCCGTTTTGCGGGCTCAGCCAAAAATTGGGCGCGGACTGGGCGGAGCCGGAGAGCGAGATTAGGACGTTGGAGGCGATGTCGCGCTGGGTGAGGCCGAGTTGTTGGGCGCGGGAGCGGTCGACATTGAAACGCAGGGCGGGGGCGTTGGTGACTTGTTGGACGTGAACGTCGACGGCGCCGGGAATGAGGGCGATCCGGGCGGAGAGTTCGAGGGCGAGGGCGTAGTTGGTTTTGACGTCGCGGCCGGCGATTTGGACGTCGATGGGGGCGGCGAGGCCGAAGTTGAGAATTTGGCCGATGATATCGGAAGGTTGGGTGAAGAAGACGCAGTCGGGGAATTCACGGTTGAGGCGCTGGCGCAGGGTGCGGACGTAGTCCCAAGTGGGGCCGTGTTTTTCGGGGTTGAGAGCGACGAGGATTTCGCCGTCGGCGGCCCCGATGGTGGCGGAGTCGCTGAAGGCGAGGTTCACGCCGCCGGTGGGCAGGCCGATATTGTCGAGGATGGTGACCAATTCATCGGCAGGAATGACTTCGCGGATGACGTTTTCAACTTTAGTGAAAATACGCTCGGTCTCCTCGATGCGCGTGCCGGAGGGGGCGCGGACGTGGAGGCGGAATTGGCCGGCGTCGACGAGCGGGAAGAAATCGCGTCCGAGAAACGGTATTAGGGCCGCACTCGCGAGGACGCTGACTATGGAGATCGTCGCGGTGGCTTTGCGATGGTTTAGACACCAGGTCAGCGCGCTGGTATAGCGGGTGCGGAAGCGTTCAAAGTGGCGATTGAAGCGAACGTGGATGCGCCAGAAAATATCGCCGCGGGGCGAGGGTTCACCGGGACCCGCGTCGTGGAGGATCGGTTGGCCGCGCAGAAGAAAGTGGACGAAAGTCGGGACGACGGTACGGGAGAGAAAATAGGACGCGAGCATCGCGAAGATGACGGCCATCGCGAGGGGGCCGAAGAGATATTTCGCAGTGCCCTCGAGAAAGAAGATCGGGATGAAGACGATGCAAATGCACAGCGTGGAGACGAAGGCGGGCATCGCGATCTGCTCGGCGCCGTCGAGGATGGATTGGAGGAGGGTTTTTTTGAGGCCGAGGTTACGGTCGATGTTTTCAATGGTGACTGTGGCGTCATCGACGAGGATGCCGACGGCGAGGGCGAGGCCGCCGAGGGTCATGGCGTTGATCGTCTGGCCTAAGGCCGCTAGACAGAGAATGGAGCAGAAAATTGAGAGCGGAATGGAGAGGGCGACGACGAGAGTGTTACGCCAAGTGCCGAGGAAAAGTAGAATCATCGCGGCGGTGAGGGTGGCGGCGAGGGCGCCTTCAAACAGCACCCCGTTGAGGGCGGCGCGGACGAAGACGGATTGATCGAAGAGCGGGCGGAGTTCGAGTTCGGGTGGGACGACGGCTTGGATGCGGGGGAGCACGGCTTTGACGCGTTCGATGATCTCGAGCGTGGAGGCGCCGCCGGTTTTTAAGATACTGAGGAGGGCGCCGCGGGTGCCATCTTGGCGGACGATGCTAGCTTGGGTGGCGAAGCCGTCGCGGACTTGGGCGACGTCGCGGATGTAGATCGTAGTGCCGTTGACGATCCGAATGGGAAGGTTGCCGAGGTCTTCGATCGTGTCGGGACTGCTGTTGAGGAACACGCCATACTCGCGGTCGCCGATTTTGGCGGTACCCGAGGGAAGGGTGAGATTTTGGGCGTTGATGGCGTTGCTGACGTCGGCGGCGGTGAGGCCTTTAGCGAGGAGGGCTGCGGGGTCGAGATCGACTTGGATTTGGCGGACCTTGCCCCCAAGCGGCAGCGGTACGGAGGCTCCTTGGACGGTGGCGAGTTGGAGGCGGACCGAGTTGAGGCCGATGTCGTAGAGGGCTTGTTCAGAGAGGGTTTTGCTGCCGAGGCCGAGTTGGAGGATGGGCACGTTGGAAGCGCTGTAGCGGATAACTAGGGGCGGCGTGGTGCCGGGCGGCATGATGCGCGTGATCGTCTGGCTGATGGCGGTGATTTGGGCGACGGCCGCGTCGACGCTGGCGCCGGGTTGGAAGAAGACTTTGATGACCCCAACGCCGGCGAGGGACTGGGATTCGATGTGCTCGATGTCGTTAACGGTAGTGGTGAGGGCGCGCTCGGAGAGGGTAACGATGCGTTTCTCCATTTCCTCGGGCTTGAGGCCGTTGTAGGTCCAGATTAGGCTGACGACGGGGATGTCGATGGACGGGAAAATATCCTTCGCCATGCGCCGAGCCGTGATGAGGCCGAGAATAACAATTAACAGGGCCATCACGGTAAACGTGTAGGGCCGACGAAGGGCGAGACGTACTATCCACATAGCTTTAAAGACGACGCTCTACGACGAGTCCGGCAGCAAGCGAGGGTTGGCCCACGCTAGCGAAGGCGACGGTTCGGAACGCAAGAGGTTTAGCGGGCGGGCGCGGCCGAAGGAGAGGGGGCGGTGGCTGGGGGCGCGGCATCCTCAAGTTCGAAGACGGGCTTCGGTGAGAGGTGTTTGGTGAAACGCTCCATAAATAGATAAAACACCGGCGTGATGTAGAGTGTAAGGATTTGAGATACGAGCAGGCCGCCGACGACGGCGAGCCCGAGACTGCGGCGGGCATCGGCGCCGGCGCCCCAACCGAGGGCGATGGGCAAGGTGCCGGCGATAGCGGCGAGGGTCGTCATCATGATCGGGCGGAAGCGCACGATACACGCTTCGAAGATCGCGGCTTCGGCGGTTTTGCCGTGGTGGCGTTGGGCATCGAGGGCGAAGTCGATCATCATGATGGCGTTCTTTTTTACGATGCCGATCAGCATGATCAGACCGACGTAACCATACATGTTAAGTTCTTGGCCAAAGATAATCAGGGTGAGAAGCGCACCAAACGTCGCGGCGGGCAGGCCGGAGAGAATCGTGATGGGGTGCACAAAATCTTCGTAGAGAATGCCGAGCACCAAGTAGATCACGAGCACGGCGATGAGTAGCGTAAGACCGAGACCTTGGAGGGAACTGGTGAAAGCGGCGGCGGTGCCTTGGAACGTACCACTGACGGTGGCAGGGAGTAGTTCGCCGGCGATTTTTTCAATTTGCTCGGTGGCTTCGCTGAGGGCGAGTTCGGCCTTGAGGTTGAAGCTGATGGTGACGGCGGGAACTTGGCCAAGGTGCGCGACGGTGAGCGGGCCGACGGAGGGCCGGAGTTTGGCGACGCTTTCTAGCGGGATGAGTTTGCCCTCGCGGTTGCGCAAATAAAGCAACGAAAGGGAGGCGGGATCGCGCAGGTATTTTTCGGCGAGCTCTAGGATGACGGCATATTGATTGGTCGAAGTGTAGATGGTGGAAACCTGGCGGGCGCCAAAGGCGCTGTAGAGGGTATCTTCGACTTGTTGCGCGTTGAGGCCGAGGGATGAAGTCTTGTCGCGGTCGATGTCGATGATGAGCTGCGGGCTGGTGATCTGGAGATCGGAGCTCACATCGATGAGGCCGGGGACTTCGCGGATGCGTTCCAGGAGGGTTGGGGTGACGCGATAGAGTTCCTGTAGATCGGTGCCGTAGAGGGTGTATTGATACACCGAGGAGGAGCCGCGTGAGCCGAGGCGGATGCTCGGGGGAACCGTGGGGAATACACGCACGCCAGGAATGCCGGCGGTCTCGGTGCGCAGCATTTGGGCGACTTGGTTGGCGTTGGGGCGTTTACCTTCGATCAGAGAGACAAACATGCGACTGGTGTTACTGGTGCCGCCGCTCCGGCCCATGGAGCCGACGAAAACGACGCTGTCTTTGACGTAAGGATTGCGCCGGATCGTAGCGGTGACGGTGCGTTGATAAGCGGCCATCGCTTCGAAGGAGGTGTCTTGCGCGGCTTCGACCATGACTTGGATGCGGCCGGTGTCTTCGGTGGGAATGAAGCCTTTGGGGGTGATGACCAATAGCCAGAGCGTGAAGCCGATGGTCGCGAGGGCTATGCCCATGATGGTTTTGCGCCACTGCAGTGAAAGGCGCAGGGTGCGTTCGTAGAGGTTTACGCTGCTCTGAAATAGGCGCTCGGTTAAAACATAGAAGCGGCCGTGCTTGGCGTGGGGATTGATCGGCTTGAGAAACCGGCTGCACAACATCGGGGTCAGCGTGAGCGAGACAAAACCCGAGACGAGAATAGCCGCCGAAATCGTGACGGCAAATTCGTGCAGCAAGCGACCGAGCACCCCGCCCATGAACAGCACGGGGATGAATACGGCGACCAGCGAGATCGTCATCGAAAGAATGGTGAAACCGATTTCACGGGAGCCGCGCAGGGAAGCGGCCATGACGCTTTCGCCCTTCTCGATGTGGCGAACGATGTTTTCCAGCATTACGATCGCATCGTCGACGACGAAGCCGACTGAGAGGGTGAGCGCGAGTAGCGAGATGTTATCGATGCTGAAATTGAAAAAATACATCACCGCAAACGTGCCGAGGACCGCGATGGGCATCGCGATACTCGGGATGATGGTGGCCGAGAGCGAACGCAGGAACAGGAAGATCACGAGCACGACTAGAATGATGGCGAGCACGAGGGTGAATTTCACATCGTGCACGGATTCGCGGATGCTGATCGAGCGGTCTACGACGGTATCGAGCTCGATGGTGGCAGGCAGTTGCGCGCGGAAGGCCGGAAGCAGGGCTTTGACGCCGTCGACGACCTTGATGGTGTTGGTGCCGGGTTGGCGTTGGATGGAGAGGATGATGGAGCGCGTCTCCTTGGTGCCGGCGGCATACGCGGGGTCTTCGACGCCATCTTTAAAACGGTAGTCGAACCAACTGAACGATTTTTCGTTTTCAACGCTGTCGGTGACTTTCGCGACATCGGACAAACGCACGGGAGCGCCGTTGCGGTAAGTGACCATGACGTTACCGAAACTACTGGCGCTTTTGAGTTGGCCCGTGGCGATGAGGGTGGTGGCCTTGGTGGCGCCGTCGATCACGCCGGCGGGGAGGTTGACGTTGTTGGTATCCAGCGCGGAGCGGACTTCGTCGATGCCGATGCCGCGGGAGGCGAGGGCGCGGGGGTCGAGGCGCACGCGAACGGCATATTTTTGAGAGCCGAAGACGTTGACCTGGGCGACGCCATCGACCGTGGAGATGCGTTGGGCGAGGACCGTCTCGGCGTATTCGTTGACCTCGGAGAGGGCGAGAGTCTTGGAAGAGAGCGCGATCAGTAAGATCGAGTCGTCGTTGGGGTTGGATTTACGAAACGACGGCGGATTGGGCATATCGCGCGGGAGCCGGCGTTGGACGGCGGCGATGGCGGATTGCACGTCTTGGGCGGCGCCGTCGATGTTGCGATCGAGGCTGAATTGCATCGTGATCGAGGTGCCACCGAGTGAACTGGTGGAGGACATCGATTCGATGCCGGCGATGCTGGAGAATTGTTGTTCGAGTGGGGTGGCGACGGAGGCGGCCATCGTTTCCGGGCTCGCGCCGGGCAGGCTGGCGGAGACCGAGATGGTGGGGAAATCGACGTTGGGCAAATCGCTAACAGGGAGGCGTTCGTAGGCCATCCAGCCGAAGAGGGTGATGGCAGCGGTGACGAGGGTCGTCATCACCGGGCGGCGGATAAACTGTTCGGGAATGTTCATGGCGCCGGCGTGTTACTTGGACGTGTCGGGACTGGTTTTTTTGCTTTTGGCTTTATCGCCGCCGGCCTTGGAGCGTTTGCCATCCGCCGCGCCGCTGCTGCCGTCGGCGGTTTTGATTTCAACGGGTCTGCCGGGGATCACGCGGAGTTGACCGTCGATGACTATGGTCTCGCCCTCGCTGAGGCCTTTGGCGATGACGGCGAGGGGACCGGCGAAACGTTCGACGGTGACGGGCCGTAGCTCGGCGGTTTTATCGGGTAGGATGACGTAAACGTGTTGGCCGGCTTGGGAAGTTTGGAGGGCGCTGCTGGCGACGGTGAGGGCTTCGGGGGCGGCCAAAGTGACGGTGACCGTGGCGAATTGGCCGGGCCAGAGACGGTGTTGGGGGTTGGGGAAGGCGGCCTTGAGTTTCAGGGTGCCGGTAGAGGGATCGACGGTGTTGTCCATGAAGATGAGCTCGCCTTCCTCGGCTTGTTCGTCGGTGCCGGGCGGGATGACTTTCACCTTGATGGCACCGGATGCGCGGTAGCGCACGAGGGCGCCGAAGTATTGTTGGGGGACACTGAAGGTGACGTTGATGGGGCTGAGTTGGTGGACGGATACGAGTTGGCCGCCGGATTCGTTGACGCGGACAAGGTCGCCCTCGTGGACGGGGATGTTGCCGGTGCGGCCTGTAAGAGGGGCGCGGATGGTGCAGTAATCGAGTTGGAGGCGGGCGTTGGCGGCGGCGGCTTCGCTGGCGAGTTGCTGGGATTGGAGGGCGCGGGCCGAGTCAGAGATGGCTTGAAACTGTTCTTGGGAGACAAGGGCGCTGTCACTAAGGGCGCGGTAGCGGTCGACTTGGGCGAGGGCGGTGCCGAGTTGGACCTTGATGCGTTGAAGGTCGGCTTCGGCAGAGCGCAGGCTGTTTTGGAAGGGGCGGGGGTCGATCTGGAAGAGGATGTCGCCCTGGCTGACATCTTTGCCTTCGGTGAAATTGATTTTTATGAGTGTGCCGGTGACTTGGGAGCGCACGGAGGCAGTGCGGCTGGGTTCCACGGCGCCGACGGCCTCGAGGTTGAGAGGGACGACCTTGCGTTCGACCTTACCCGCGATCACGGGGGCAGCACTACCGGCCCCGCGGCCGCCTCGGCCAGCGGATTTATCAGCACAACCGCTTAGGCTCATCACGACGGCTACGCTGATAATGCTGAGCAGTCGGACGTACGTCGGGAGCAATGAGATCTGGGGCAGCATGGGGATAAAAAGAGATTAAAGTCTTAAATTTGAGTCCGCTTGGGGTGAATTCTTAAAGACGCAGGATTAAGGAAAGGGATTCGAGGACAATTAATGGGTAAGATACGTGCCATGGTCACGCCTGTAACTTCCATCTTATTAATAACCTTTTCCTTGCTTGGCCGAGGAAGGGAGATTTCCCTTACGGGACCTTTGTCCCTATGAAAGTTCTCGTTGCTGATAAGATCTCACCTAAAGGAGTCGCCTTTCTGCGCACGCAGCCAGGCCTCGAAGTCATTGAGGCTTACGGCTCCTCGCTGGAAAAAATCCTCGAGCTGGTGAAGGACGTGCACGCCATCGCCGTACGCTCCGAGACTAAAATCACCGCCGCCGTGTTTGCCGCGGCGCCCTTGCTCAAAGTCGTGGGCCGCGCCGGCGTCGGCGTGGATAACGTCGATGTCGATGCCGCCACCGAACGCGGCGTGATCGTCATGAACACCCCCTCGGGCAACACCGTGGCGACCGCCGAGCTCACGTTTACCCACATTCTCTGCGGCGCGCGGCCTGTGCCCCAAGCCGCCGCCTCCATGAAAGCTGGCCAATGGGACCGGAAAAGTTTCTCTGGCATCGAGCTGTTTAAAAAGACCCTCGGTATCGTCGGTCTCGGCCGCATCGGCGGCGAAGTCGCCAAGCGCGCCCAAGCCTTCGGCATGCGCGTACTCGCCTACGACCCTTACCTCGCCCCCAGCCGCGCCAAGGCCATGCAGATTGAGGGCGTCTCGCTCGACGAACTCCTCGCCCAATCCGATTATATCACCGTCCACATGCCCCTGACGGAAGACACCCATTATATGATCGACGAAGCGGCGTTCGCCAAGGCCAAGAAGGGCCTGCGCATCTTCAACTGCGCCCGCGGGGGCATCATCAAAGAAAGCGCGCTCATCGCCGCGCTGAAATCTGGCCAAGTCGCCGCTGCCGGTCTGGACGTATTTGAAGAAGAGCCCCTTGCCAAAGACAGCGAGCTGCGCAGCTTGCCCAACGTCACGCTCACGCCCCACCTCGGCGCCTCCACGGCCGAAGCGCAGGACGCCGTCGGCGTCGAAGTCGCCGAGCAGATCGCCGATGTCCTCCTCAACGGTGCCGTACGCAACGCCGTGAATCTCCCCTCTGTCGACGCCGCCACCGCCAAGATCCTTGGGCCTTATCTCGATCTCGGCGCCAAACTCGGCACGCTCGTCCAGCAACTCGCCCCGGCCGCCGTCGCCAAATTGCGCATTACCTATTTCGGTAAAATCGTCGACCTCGACGCCAACGCCATCACGCGTTCCATCCAGCGCGGCTACCTCACGCGCATCAGCGGCGAGGGCGTCAACGTCGTCAACGCCCCCATCATGCTCGAGCGTCTCGGCTTGCGCAGCGAGATCATCAAATCCTCCGACGACTCCGATTACACGGAGCTGATCCTCGTTGAAGCCGTCGACGCCGACGGTTCCGCCCGGAGCGCCGCGGGTACCTTGGTCACCAAGGCCAACAGCCCGCGCATCGTCGCCGTCAACGGCCGCGACGTCGAAGTGATCGCCACCGGCAAGCTCCTGATCATCGAAAATCAAGACGCACCCGGCATGATCGGTTACGTCGGCACACTCCTTGGCAAAGATAAGGTCAATATCGCCAACATGTCCCTCAGTCGCCAACAGGCCGGCGAGACTGCGCTCATGGTGATCAACCTCGACAGCGAACCCAGCGCCGCCGCCCGTGTTGAATTGAAGGCCCACCCGGCCATCAAGCTCGCAAAATTCGTCCAACTTTAATCCCGTTTAACCCCCCCGCGCGTTTTCTACCGCCTTCTCCCGTGCTCACCGCCCTCATCTTCACCGCTCTCGTCGGCTACCTATTGGGCGCTTTGCCCTTCGGGTATCTGGTCGCGCGGGCTAAGGGTGTGAACATCTTTGAAGTCGGCAGTAAAAATCCCGGCGCCACCAACGTGCGCCGCGTGCTCGGTCCTGGCCCGGGCAACCTCGTCTTCGCGCTCGATGCGGCCAAGGGCGCGTTGGCCGCAGCGTGGGCCTTTGGCGCCATTAGCACCAAGATCACGATCGATCTCTCGGCCCCGTTATCGTTGCTCAACGGCACCTATGTGGGCGCCGATTGGGTCAATATGGGAATGGCTGGTCTAGTGGGCGCGATGCTCGGCCACAGTTTTTCCTGCTTCACGGGTTTCCGTGGAGGCAAAGGCGTCGCCACGGCCGCCGGCGGTTGTCTCGTGCTCATGCCTCTGGGGGCGCTCGTCGCCGCAGCAATTTGGGTCGCGACGTTTTATGCCAGCCGCTATGTCTCGCTCGCTTCGATCCTCTCGGCGGTGGCGCTACCAATCACGGTGTTTCTTCAGGGCCAGCCGAAACCGCTCCTCGTGTTTTCCAGCCTCGCCTCGCTCTTTGTGATCGTGCGGCACCGCGCCAACATCACGCGTCTCGTTAATGGTACGGAAAGTCGTTTTGTGAAAAAACCTGCCGCCACGCCATGAGCTCGCCCCTGACTATCACAATCGGCATCTGTGGCTTTGGCACCGTGGGCCAAGGCGTCTGGAAACACCTCGAGCGCTCGCGTGCATTGCTCGAGACTCGTCTCGGCGCCAAGCTCGTGCTCGCGCGCGCCTCCGCCCGCGATCTTAAGAAAAAGCGCCCGGTTAAAATCGCCGCCGCCAAGCTCACCGACGATCCCCTCGCCATCGCGACCGATCCCAAGATAGACATTGTTTGCGAACTCATGGGCGGCACCGGCCTCGCTCGCCAAGTGACGCTCGCCGCCCTCACTCGCGGCAAAATCGTCGTTTCCGCTAACAAAGCCCTCATCTGCGCGCACGGCGCCGAGATTTTTGCGACGGCGCGCAAGCACGGCGGGCATTTCTTTTTTGAAGCCAGCGTCGCCGGCGGCATCCCGCTCATCAAAGCCCTGCGCGAAGGCCTCGTCGCCAATCGTTTTACCCGCATTTACGGAATTCTCAACGGCACGTGTAACTACATTCTCACGCAGATGGAGGAGCGTGACGCACCTTACGCCGACGTCCTCGCCGATGCCAAACGCCTCGGCTACGCCGAGGCCGATGAATCCCTCGACGTCGATGGTTGGGACACTGCTCACAAAGCCTCGGTCCTCGCCTGGCTTGCTCACGGCATGTGGATCAAGCCCGACCGCATGCTCGTCGAAGGCATCAGCCGCATCACGCCCGCCGATTTTAAGACCGCCGCCACCCTCGGCTACGGCATCAAGCTGCTCGCGGTTATCACCCGCGATTTCACGACCAACGAAATCAGCGTTCGCGTGCAACCCACGCTGCTGCCCGAGGGCAACGTCCTTGCCAACGTCAGCGGCGTCTTCAACGCCATTTCTGTCACCGGCGATATCGTCGGCACCACGCTTTATATCGGCCGCGGCGCCGGCCAAGACGCCACCGCCAGCGCCGTCATTAGCGACATCGCTGATGCGGTCGCGCTGCTCCGTCACGGCAAAGGCGCGCACCACATGGACGACGACGTGCCCGCCCCGTGCGCCGATTGCCGCCTCGCTCCGCCCGAGCGCATACGCAGCCGCTACTACGTTCGCCTTTCCGTAAAGGACCAACCCGGCGTCCTCGCCCGCGTCGCCTCCGTGATGGCCAAACACCACGTTAGCATCGCTAGCGTCATTCAAAATCCCTCCGACCGCATCGGTGCCGCCTCGCTCGTACTTACGACGCACGAGAGCGACGAACGCGCCATCGGCGCCACCCTCAAACACCTCGCCGGATTGAGCAGCGTGCTCGAACAACCCGTGCTGCTCCGCATTGGCGATTTCAACGACTGATTTTTTCAAACCAGACCATGGCCCGTATCGTCCAAAAATATGGCGGCACCTCCGTCGGTGACGTCGAACGTATCAAAAAAGTCGCCGAGCGCATCAAAGGCACCCGCGACGAAGGCAACGAGGTCGTCGTCGTCGTGTCCGCCCGCGCCGGTGTGACCAACGAGCTTATCGCTCGGGCCAAAGCCGTTTGCCCCGATCCCAGCGAACGCGAACTCGACCAGCTCCTCGCCATCGGCGAACAAGAAACCATCGCCCTCGTCGCCATGGCTCTCCAAGGCATCGGCGCCGACGCCGTCAGCTACACCGGCGCGCAAGCCGGCATCTTTACCGACAAGGTTCACACCAAAGCGAAGATCCAAGGCATCAATCCGAAGCCCATGGAGAAAGAGCTCAAAGCCGGTCGCATTATCATCGTCGCCGGCTTTCAAGGCGCCGACGACGAAGGCCGCATCACGACCCTCGGTCGTGGCGGCTCCGATCTCACCGCCATCGCGCTCGCCGCCGCCCTCAAGGCCGACAAATGCGAGATCTACACCGATGTTGATGGCGTTTACACCGCCGATCCCCGCGTGGTGAAAAACGCCAAGAAAATTCCCGAGATCAGCTACGACGAGATGCTGGAACTCGCCTCGTCCGGCTCTAAGGTCATGCAGTCTCGCTCCGTCGAATTCGCGGCGAAGTACGACGTCGTTTTTGAAGTCCGCTCCTCCTTTAACCACAATCCAGGAACCATCGTGAAAAAAGAAGTCGCCTACATGGAAAAAGTCGTCGTGCGCGGTGTCGCCGTCGATAAAGACCAGGCCAAGGTCATCGTTAGCAACATCGTCGATAAACCCGGCTCGGCCGCGAAGGTCTTCCGTGCCCTGGCGGATGCCTCTGTCCTCGTCGACATGATCGTGCAAAACGTCGGCCGCCACGGCGTAGCCAACCTCACGTTCACCGTACCCCAGACCGACACGCGCAAAGCCGTCAAAGCCCTCGAGCCCGTGCTCGCCGCGATCGGCGGCGGTCAAGTTGCCGTCCACGAACACATCGCCAAACTCTCGGTCGTCGGCGTCGGCATGAAGACGCACAGCGGCGTCGCCGCGACGCTCTTCCAAGCGCTCGCCGAAGCCGGGATCAACATCGAGCTCATCAGCACCTCGGAGATTAAAATTTCCGTCGTGATCGATCTCGACCGCGTCGAAGAAGCCGCACGCGTCGCCCACGCCGCGTTTCACCTAGATCAAGCTTGAGGCGGAGCGGGTCAACTCAAGCCCGCCGCCTTAACTTGGCATTTTCTGGGCGATCACGTTCCGCGCCCTTTTTCTCATGCGCTACCTTTCCACCCGCGGATTGACCGAGCCCGTCGGTTTTTCCGATGCCGTCGCCATCGGTTTGGCGCCCGACGGGGGATTGTATTTACCGGAGACACTCCCGCAGTTTTCTGCGCCCGACCTCCGCCGCTTTGAGACGCTCGGTTACGCCGAGCTCTGTTTCGAATTTCTGCGGCGCTTTGCGACGGATATTCCGCCGGAGACCCTGCGTGCGTTGGTTACGCAGTCTTACACGGCATTTTCCGATCCCCGCATCGCCCCGCTGAAAGAGCTCTCCAAAAACCTCCACGTCCTCGAGCTGTTTCACGGCCCGACGCTGGCATTTAAAGATTTCGCGCTGCAACTCCTCGGTAATCTCTACGGACACCAGTGCACGTTGCGCCGCGAATCGATCAACGTCCTCGGCGCCACTTCCGGCGACACGGGTGCGGCGGCGATCCACGGCCTGCTTGGTAAGCCTGGGGCGGCGATTTTTATTCTCTATCCCGACGGACGCGTGTCACCGCTCCAAGAGCGCCAGATGGCGTGCACCGGCGCGGCGAACGTTTTCGCCCTCGCCGTTGATGGCTCGTTTGACGATGCGCAGACGTCGTTGAAGGAAATTTTTGGCGACCAGAAATTCCGTCAACACCACCGCCTCTCGGCGGTGAATTCGGTGAACATCGCCCGCGTACTCGCGCAGTCGGTTTATTATTTGTACGCCTTTTTGCGGCTGCCCGCGGCGACGCGCGCCGATACGGAGTTCGTGGTGCCGACGGGTAATTTCGGCAACGTGCTCGCGGGCTGGCTGCTCCAAAAAATGGGCGTGCCGCTACGCAGCTTCAAAGTCGCGACCAATCAGAATGACATTCTCTACCGTCTGTTCACGACAGGCGATTACCGGGTCTCAGCCGTTGCGCCGAGTCTCGCTCCCTCGATGGATATTCAGGTATCGAGCAACTTTGAGCGTTTCTTGTATCTCAGTGTGGACGGCGATGCGGGCAAGGTGCGCGAAGTTATGCAGACGTTCAAGGCGACCGGCGGGTACCAATTTGAGAATTTTGCTCGCGACACGCTGAGCGCATCGCGCTGCACGGATGCGCAGATTCCCGGGATCATCCGCTCCGTTTACGAGCGATTTGGTTACATCGTCGACCCGCACACCGCCTGTGGTTTTGTGGAGTTGGCGCAGGATCGCCCAAGCGTGGTGCTAGCGACGGCAAGCCCGGCGAAGTTTCCCGCTACGATTATTTCCGCTATCGGCATCGAACCCAAGGATCCGAGCTTGGAGGCGCTGAAGGCGCGGCCTGTGCAGAAATATTTACTGAAAACCGACGTCGCCTCCATTCGCGGTTTTATCGAGCAACACGCGGTCTGATCACGCGACGGGCGGTCGGGTCGCGAGTTATTTCAACGACATCATGTATGCACCTTCCTGCGTGTCATCGGTTGGAGCGATTTGATCGTGGCGCACGATATCAAGTTAAACGCGCGACGGACAGTTCGTGCTGCTGTGCGCTGGGGTGGACTCGAGTGCGCTGAAGCCGATGCGTTGGACGGTGGCCAGCAGGACGATCCCCTCCGGCAGACGGCCGGGCGAAATTCTCGCGCAGGATGTTGTCAGTTGTAAAAGCTCCCTTGCCTCCGCGGGGGTAAGCAGCAACTTCCATCCTTTAGCATGAGTACCGCAGTCAAAATCTACGACACGACGTTGCGTGATGGCACGCAGGGTGAGGGCATCAGCTTTTCTGTGGCCGATAAGCTGAGGATTGCCGAGCGTTTGGACCAATTTGGCGTCGACTACATTGAGGGCGGGTTTCCTGGCTCTAATCCGCGGGACATTACGTTTTTCGCCGAGGCGAAACACCTCAAGCTGAAGCACGCGCGGCTGGCGGCTTTTGGTTCCACCCGTCGCGCCGGAGCGAAGGCGGACGAAGATCCGCAACTGCGCACGCTGATCGATAGCGGCATGCCCGTGATGACGATCGTAGGTAAAACCTGGACGCTTCACGTCACGGAAATCCTGCGTACGACGCTTGAGGAAAACCTCGCGATGATCGAAGATTCTACGCGCTATCTGGTCGCGCAGGGGCGCGAAGTGGTCTATGATGCCGAGCATTTTTTCGACGGTTACAAGGCTGACCCTGAATACGCGATCCGCACCTTGGCGGCGGCGTTACGCGGTGGTGCGAGCAACCTCACGCTCTGTGATACCAATGGTGGGACGCTGGTGGATGATTTTAAAGGTATCGTCGCGCATGCGGTGCGAGAATTTGGCGGCGAAAAGATTGGCGTGCATTGCCACAACGACAGCGGCCTGGGCGTCGCGCTTACCCTTGCGGGCGTGACGGCGGGCGCACGCCTCGTCCAAGGCACGGCCAACGGCTACGGCGAACGCGTCGGGAATGCCAATCTCACTACGGTCCTCGCGAATTTGTTTTTAAAGATGGATTGCACGGCGCGTTGCGCGACTAACTTGGCGCAACTGCGGGATCTCTCGCTGTTTTTCGACGAGCTCGCGAACCTGCGGCCCGATCCCAAGGCACCGTTTGTGGGTCAATCCGCCTTTGCCCATAAAGGCGGCTTGCATGCTAACGCGGCGCAAAAGGTCGCCCGGAGTTACGAACACATCGACCCCGCGCTCGTGGGCAACCGCACCCGCGTGCTCGTCTCGGATATGGCGGGTCGCAGCAGCCTCGCACTTAAGGCCAAAGAACTCGGACTCGAGTTGGATGAAAAACATCCCGAGATGAAGGTGTTGATCGAGCAACTCAAGGAGCGCGAATTCCGTGGCTACGAATACGAAGCGGCCGATGCCTCGTTTCGTCTCTTGATCAGCGCCGCGCTCGGGCAGCGGAAATCGTTTTTTGAAGTCGAGACCTATCGCGTGATCATCGAGCGTCACGGGGCTGATCTCTGGGCCGAAGCTACGGTCAAGATCCGCGTCGGCGGCGAATCGGTGCACACCGTGGCCGAATGTACGGGCCCGGTCGGGGCGCTCGATAAGGCGCTGCGTCTGGCGCTCGAAAAGACCTATCCTCAGCTGCGGGATTTAGTGTTGCGCGATTATAAGGTGCGTATCCTTGAGAGCGGCGCCGGTACCAATTCGCGCACCCGCGTTTTGATCGAAAGCGGCGACGGTCGCACGGTCTGGGGTACGGTCGGCGTGAGTGACAATATCATCGACGCCAGCTGGGAAGCGTTGCGGGACGCCGTGGACTACAAGTTGTCTTTGGGCTAACCAACGCCGCGGCACGGCTGGTTTACCCTCGGACGTTGCGCGGGTAGAGCGTGGCCGATCCGCTGCAACGCTGCGCGAGCCAGCAAGCGACCGCAAAATACAACGCGTAGTGCGCGCCAAAAAGTTCCACGCCGAGCAGCGTGCACGCGAGGGGCGTCTTGGTCGCGCCCGCAAATACGGCGATCAGTCCCAAGCCTGCCAATAAATCCACGGGCGCGCCAAGGAGTAGCGCCAGCGCGTGACCGAGGGTGGCGCCGATGAAAAAAAGCGGCGTCACTTCGCCACCCTTAAACCCACTGGCGATCGTCACTACGGTAAAAATCAATTTCCAGGCCCAACTCCAAGGGCCGGCTCCACCCGCTTCGAAGGCGGAAAGCAAGGTGACGGCCGCGGGGTCGTTTGAACTTACCCCGAGGCCAAGATAATCCCGCGTCCCCACGAGATAGACGAGCGCGATCACGATGATGCCTCCGATCATGGGCCGCAGCGGCGCGTACGGCACAGAATGCTTAAAGGCTTCATTTAACCGATGACTGAGCGCAGTAAACACTCGACTCGCGCAGCCAAAAACTACGGCGGCGATCATGACTTTGCTCCATAACACAGGCTCGAAAAAATCGCTCAGCGTCGTACCGGTGCTACGGCTGATCTGAAAGATGGCATGCTGAATCCCCCAAGCTGAGCAGGTGAGGTCCCCGACCCAGCTCGCCACCAGTAGCGGCAGTAACATCCGGTACTGCGTGCGATCTCTTGCGATCACCTCTAGGGTGAAGACCGCACCGGCTATCGGCGTGCCAAAAACAGATCCGAAACCTGCCGCTAAGCCCGTCATGAGCACGACGCGAATCGTATCCGGCGGCAGTTTAAACCGCCGGCCCAAAATGCTCGCGATACTTCCCCCCATTTGAACCGCGGTGCCTTCTCGCCCGGCGGACCCACCACACAAGTGGGTGATCAGCGTGCCGATTAGCACCAAGGGGGCGAGTCGGGCCGGTACGCCCGCGCTGGGGGTGTGGATTTGTTCGATAATTAAGTTCGTGCCGCCTTCGGCTTTTTGACCGATGCGGTGATAGATCCAGCCGACGCCGAAGCCCGCCGCCGGGAGGAACCACAGCAACCACGGGAAGGCTCCGCGGGTTTCGGTGGCGCGATCCAACGACCATAAAAACAGCGCACTTGCGCTGCCTGCCAGGAAGCCGACTGGGATCGCCCACTGACACCAGCCGGCCAGCGTCCTCAGCGGCATAGAGCAGGCGCAAGGCTTGGGCGGTTGGGTCATAGAGCGCGGGGTGATCGGGTTAGGAATCGGGCGGGGTAGGCAGAGTCAACCCAAGGGTGGCCACGGCGAACAGAGTAAGATTAAGCCGTGGAAAAAGAGTTCGCGCTTTTGTTTTGGAAAAAGTTTCTCAGGGTGCATGTTTCACGTCTTTTCATCCTTGTGAGCGCACCCGAAGATTCTCCTTACGAACAGCCGAACCCCGAACCGGCGCCCGATCCCCGTGAAAAACCGATGGGTTTTTTCGATCATCTCGAGGAAATGCGTTGGACGATCATCAAATGTGCAGCGACGTTTCTGGTTTTCGCGTGTTTGATCGGTGTTTTTCTAAAAGAATTTAACGGTGTCCTGCTTTGGCCGTTGAATTCAGTCACGGCGGATTACCCCGATCTCAAATTGGAGCTCGGCACGACGACGATCATGGAGGGATTCAATGTCGTGATTCAGATGTGTTTGATGGGCGGCCTGATTCTATCGATGCCTTTCTTCCTGTTTTTTATCGGTCAATTTGTGGCGCCGGCGCTCACGGAAAAAGAATTAAAGGGCGTTTTGCCGATGTGTATTTCGGCCACGTTTCTTTTCATCATCGGAGCGACTTTTGCGTTTTTGTTCCTCATGCCGAGTACGGTGCGGGTATCGCTCGAGTTGAATCAATTTTTCGGGTACGCTACGCGGTGGACGCCGGGGGCGTATTACAGTTTGTTGACGTGGTTTGTGCTCGGAGTGGGTGCTTCGTTTGAATTCCCGCTCGTGATCGTGCTGCTGGTTTGGCTCGGCCTGATGACGACGGCGTTTCTCAAAAAATACCGCCGGCACGCGATCGTGATCATTTTTGTCATCGCGGCGGTGGTGACGCCCACGCCAGATCCCTTTGTGCAGTCGATGTTCGCGCTCCCGCTCTATCTGCTATTTGAAATTGCGATTTTCGCTTCGTCGCGGGTGGAAAAGCGCAAAAATGGCTTCCGCCTGGGGAAGAGCTGAGCCGCTGAGCCGTTGGCCGGTCCGAGTTGGAGCTCGGGCCGGGTGATGAGAGCTTACGCTTAAATGCAATATTCGATAACGGCGGCTTCGACTGCGGCAGAGTTGGGGGCGGCGGCCAGCAAGGTCTGGGCGACGCGCAGGGCTTGGCCGCGGAGTTCGGGTACGGCGATGGTTTCCCAGAGCGTACCGCGGAGCAGCGGACCGAGCGCGAGCAGGTGCGGCGAGGGTTGCTCGTCTTTTTGAATCACCGTGAAATCAGCCGCGATTTTGAGGCCCATGTCAGAGGCATCGGTTTGAGCGAGACCGCGTTTTAGCAAAGCGCGCAATAAGGGTGAACGGGTGGCGCTGAAGCGGGTCTGTGGACCGGTGCCGTTGATGACCAGATCGGCGGTGAGGCTCGACGGAGTTCCGTCGGAGGATTCGAGGTCGACGGCGATTTTCGGGCCTGCGGTGCGGAGCCCGGTAATGCTGGCGGCGGTGAGCGCGACGCGGCCGTTAGCGACGGCGGCGGTGATGTTTTGATGGATCGAGGGGGCGATGCGGTGGCGGATGACATTCCAGCGCGCGGCGTAGCGAGTGATGAATTCCTGGCGCTCCTGATCAGAAAATGCCTGCCAGATGCGTTGGGTGTGGGGCCGGAGTTTATCCACGATGATGGCGGGATTGGCGCCGAGGCCTCGGAGCCGTGCGCAGTGCTGCTCCATCAGTGCGATCAACTCCGTGAGTCCCAAGCTCGCTAGATCGACCTCGGGCGGGGGGAAATCGGGCACATCGACGCCCTTGAAATGAGACTGAGGCAAAAGTCCATGACGGGAAACCGCATGGATGTGTCCGCGCCAATCCAGCGTGAGTAAGGTGAGAATCGCATCGACGGTGGTGAGACCGGTACCGAGGAGCACGATGGTCCCACCGGGGGGAGGGAGTTTGCTTTCCCAGTCGATCCAGGGGTTGGCGCACCAAGCGGGGTGCTCGGAGAGTGCGCCGGTGCCGGTGAGATCGGCCGGTGGTTCATTACCCGTGGCTAGGACGACACGATCCGCCAGTAGGGTGGTGCCGTCGGCGAGGATAAGTCGCGCTCCTTGCGCTTCAGAAATGAGATCCACGACTTCGCTGGGGATAGTTTTTATTTCTACGCTCGAACGTGAGTTCAGTGGGTCGGAATAGTGCCACGCGAGGCTGCGCAGATAGTCGCCGTAAACGCGCCGCGGCATGAATGTCTCGCGTAGTTCGGTTTCAGGTATGTTGGCGTACTCGGTACGCGTGAGCAGCCAATCGACAAAGTGGCTGGGGTATTCGGGTAGCGCCGACATATTGCGAGCGGCGACGTTAAGTAAATGCTCAGGGCGACGCGTGCTGTACGCGATGCCGCGTCCGGCGGGATAAGCGCAATTAAGAACGCTGATCCGAAGCGGAGCAGTGCTCAGGCGGGCAAGATTTACCGCCGTGAGGGTTCCGCTAAAGCCGCCACCGATGATGGCAACGTGTTGGAGTTGGGGCCGGATCATGTGCCGTGATGCAAAAAAAGACGCCGCGGACGCTTGGGAGTGGGGCGGAAAATAAAAAAGCGCGTTGATCATCAACGCGCTAAAAGTGAGAGCCGCGATGGTGGCGGGTTTATTTCTTCTTAGCTGCGAGTTGGGCCTTTAGCACGACGCGGAACATTTGGATCGCGAGCCAAAATACGCCCGACATGCAGGCGGAGGTTAGGCCACCCCAAAGCAGTACCATTTTCGGATCGCGCGTGGGGACATGCGATGCCACCAGCGAGTAGATAAAGAGAAAAAAGCCGATCACGAGCACGGCATCGACGACGAGGCTGAATGGCGTGGTGAGTTTTCCGAGAGGCGTAGACATACCAAAATGAGAGATTAAGAAGATGGGCTTTGTCCACGGAAATTTTACTTGTATCTGGGGTGTGCATAATTTGTTCGGCTTGCAGCTAGCGGATTCGTTCATATCCTCCGGACTAATGCCTATGGTCGATTGCGCCGCTCAACGTAGTCGCTCAGTTGTGGAGCAACTCCGGCGCTCTGACATTTTCAGAGATTATCAGCAGGCCTTTCGGGAGACCACGGGTTTGCCGATTAATCTACGTCCAATCGAGGCATTTGACCTGCCTCATCATAAGGATCCGAAGCAGGCGCCGTTTTGCGCGTTGCTAGCTCAGAGCAACAAATCCTGTGCGGCCTGTCTGCAGTTGCAAAAAAGAGTAGAAGAAGAGGCGAAGCTGGAGCCAAAAACACTCAAGTGCTTTGCGGGCCTGTGTGATTCATCGGTACCGGTGCGCGTGGGCGAAAATCTCGTGGCATTTTTGCAAACTGGGCAGGTCTTGTTGCATCAGCCCTCGAAGATCGAATTCGCCAAGACGACGCGGCAACTCGTCCAATGGGGATCCGAAGTGGACCTTAAAAAATTAGAAGAGGCGTATTTTCAGACGCGCGTCGTCTCGAGAAAACAATACGAATCTATCCTGCGGTTGCTCACGATTTTCGCGCAACATCTAGCAACGGTGAGCAATCAACTCAGCGTGCGGCAAAGCACGAGCGAGGCTCCCGCCGTGACGCGGGCCCGGATTTATATCGCCGAGCATCAAACGGAAGAAATCGCCCTAAAGGACGTAGCCGGGGCGGTGAATATGAGTGCATTTTATTTCTGCAAAACCTTCAAAAAGGCCACGGGTATGACGTTCACTGATTATCTAGCCCGGGTCCGGGTGGAGAAAGTGAAGAACCTGCTGCTGAATCCGCACAAGCGCGTGAGCGAGGCCGCTTATGAAGCAGGATTTCAATCCTTGTCGCAGTTCAACCGAGTTTTCCTGCGGATAGCGGGACAATCACCCTCGGTTTACCGCGATCACGTGCATAACACTTCGAGGTCCTAATGGGCCTTAAGTGAGCGCTGCGGCCTTCGCGGTGCTCAGGGCTGCGTCCCGATATTGGCAGATCGAGCAAAGGGCCTCGACCTCAGTCCGCGCTACGGTGCGGATGACGATTAGTAATTCAGCCACCGCTTGATCACGCACCACGGCCTCAAGTTTGGGCATAGCGACTTGGGTAAACACCAGCGCTTCGAGCCAGGCTTGCTCGCCGGCGATAAAAAAATAGAGGTAGGGATTGCGACCGCAGGGACAATCCGGACGTGTGTCGCTGGCCCGCAACACTGCGGGGGTCTTGCGTTTTGCGGTTAGTTCCAGAGCTCGGATGATCGAGTCAACGGTCCAATCCAGTAAGTGAATCAACGTGTCGGGATGGGCCAGAGCGGTATTCGCCCGCTCAATATTGAGGAGTGCGGTCCATCGAGCGCAGATTTGCGACCGTCGACTAAGCAGTGCTTGCACCAATTCTCTCTGCATCACGAGAGACTACCAATTCGGTCTAATGCTTACTCCGCGCGCGTTGCCAAAAATTAGGCATTCTTTGCCTCGGTAAAATCATCCCTGGACAAAAAATGCACAGTCTCAGGCAAGGCCTGCACAGACTGATCGCGTAAAGTCGTTTAGATTTAAGGCCACGCACCAACCCATCCCCCTATGAAAATCAACGCCTCTCACGCCCTCGCCTCACCCGAACCGACCGAAGCCCAAATTCAACATCAGGCTTATCTGCTTTGGCAGGCTGCCGGATGCCAAGAGGGCCGAGAGCTCGAAGACTGGCTTCATGCGCGAGAACTGCTGCGCCATCATCAGGGGTACCCCAACCAGAAGCCGCGGGCTCGAGCGCCGAAGCGTGCGGCCTAATAAGCCATAATTTCCACCTAGCTGCTACTTATGTCTGTTGTGCCGCTTACGCTTACGATCAGTCTCTGTTTGGTTTTCACCTTCATCGTTTTTTTTCTACGGGAACATGCCCGCAGCGGTATCAGTAGTGCCGAGCGCGATTCGTTGCTACCCTTGGCGGAAGAGACTCCGCACCTGACTGAGCCGAAGCATTTAAAGTCCGAGTCAGACCACGACCATGCTGCTGCGTTAGCGGCCGACGGCGCCGAATGCGGTTGTCGTAGTGGTCGTCATGACGCGTGTGCGGGGTGTCTCAAGCGTCCGGCTGTTCACAGCTGAATTGCATCCAACCGATAAATTTTTTCGCCATGTCCGACCAAAAAATAACCATCGAATTCAACGACAAGGTCGTCCGTCAATTTCTGCTCGCCTCTGTGATTTGGGGCGCCGTGGGCATGGTGGTCGGCACGCTCGTTGCCGCGCAGCTCAATTACTGGCAGGTAAATTTCAATCTGCCTTGGCTCACGTTTGGGCGGCTGCGTCCGCTGCACACCAATGCCGTGATTTTTGCGTTTGTGGGCAACATGATGTTTGCCGGCATCTATTATTCGACCCAGCGCCTCGTGAAGGCTCGTTTGGCGAGTGATTTTCTCTCTCAGCTGCATTTCTGGGGTTGGCAGCTCATCATCGTGGCGGCTGCGATCACGCTCCCGTTGGGGTTTTCACGCGGCAAGGAGTACGCGGAGCTCATTTGGCCGATCAATATCGCCGTCACACTGATCTGGGTGGTATTTGCTGTTAACTTTTTTTGGACGTTAGCGAAACGTCGTGAGCCGAGCCTCTACGTGGCGATCTGGTTTTACATCGCGACGATCATCACGGTGGCGATGCTCTACATCGTTAATCACCTCTCCATTCCGACGAACTGGCTGCACAGTTATCCGGTCTTCGGTGGCGTGCAGGATGCGCTCGTGCAATGGTGGTACGGACACAACGCCGTCGCGTTTTTCCTTACCACGCCTATCCTCGGGGTGATGTATTATTTTCTGCCGAAAGCGGCAGAGCGTCCGGTCTATTCGTATCGATTGTCGGTCATTCATTTTTGGTCGCTCGTCTTTGTTTATATTTGGGCTGGTCCGCATCATCTGTTGAACAGCGCTTTGCCCGGCTGGCTGCAGAACCTCGGCATGACTTTTTCGTTGATGCTCTGGGCCCCATCATGGGGCGGCATGCTCAACGGTCTGCTCACGCTACGCGGCGCCTGGGACAAACTGCGGACTGATCCCGTGCTCAAGTTTTTCGCCGCAGCTGTCACGTTTTACGGCATGTGTACCTTTGAAGGGCCGTTGCTTTCCATCAAATCGGTCAACGCGCTCGGCCATTACACGGATTGGATCATCGGCCATGTTCACGGCGGCACCCTCGGCTGGAATGGTTTCATGGCTGCTGGCATGATTTATTGGTTACTCCCGCGGTTATGGAGCCGGCCGTTGCACTCGGTTTCCCTCGCCAATCTTCATTTTTGGCTCGGGATGGTTGGTATTCTCCTCTACGTCGGCGCGATGTGGACGAGCGGGATCACCCAAGGCGTCATGCTCAACGCCACGACCGAGGGTGGCACGCTCTTGGCCTATCCAAATTTTATCGATACGCTCAATACGATCCGACCGATGATGTTGATGCGCGTGATCGGTGGTTCGCTGTATCTGGTCGGTTGGTTTCTGCTCATGTATAATCTGTGGAAAACCATCGCCACGGCGCGGCCCGTCAATGGCACCATCGAAGTCTTTGCCGACGAAGGTGCTATCGTCCACGAAGATAAAATCACACTGGTCGGTACGTTTCTTAATCCCCCAGTAGCCTTCTCGATTTTTGGCGTGGGCTTCTCCTGCGCGTGGATGTTTGGCGGCGACTTTTTGAGTATCGCTGGAATGTTCGGCTTATTGCTCTGCGTGGTGTTGGCCTACGCGCACTTCGAGTCGCGTGGTAAAAGATGGGCCACGTGGTATGATCGCCTGCTGGTTAACTCAGCGCCGTTTACGATTCTCGTCATCATCGCCGTCGCGGTCGGCGGACTGGTTCAAATTATTCCAACGGTGCTGGTGAATCGCGCGGCCAACGTCGAAGACCGCCGCCAGCTGCCTTACACGCCACTCGAACTGGCCGGGCGCGATATTTTTGTGAGCGAGGGCTGTTACAACTGCCATTCGCAGATGATCCGTACGCTTGTGCCTGATGTACTCCGCTATGGTGATTACTCGCGCCTTGGTGAATCCATCTACGACCATCCGTTTCAATGGGGCTCCAAACGCACCGGTCCGGATCTGGCCCGCGTCGGTACGAAATATCCCAACATCTGGCACCTGCGCCACATGGAAGACCCGCGCGCCATTTCCGTCGGATCCAATATGCCCAACTATCCTTGGTTGTTCACCACCGCCACGGATGCCGCGGCGCTCCCCGCAAAAATCGCCGCGCAACGCCAGCTTGGCGTGCCTTATCCCGCATGGACCGATGCGCAGATCACCGCCGACTTTGACCGCCAAGCTAAAGCTCTCGCCGAAGATCTACAAACGGCCGGCGGGGTGATCGCGCCCGACAAACAGATCGTCGCTCTGATCGCCTACCTTCAGAAGCTCGGAAAATACGAGACCGTGGCCCCGCAATCCAGTGCTACCCGTTAAACCTTTCGTTCTACAACACGCACCCGCCTGAGTTTATTTCTATGTTCCGCCGCCTCATTTTTGCCGACTCCGCTACTCTGTTCACCCTCGTGGCGTTCATCACCGCTGTCTCCATTTTCGCCTCCATCAGTTGGCGTGCCTTACGTATGAAACGCGCCCAACTCGCCCAGTTCGAAAATCTGCCCTTCACCACGCCCACTCCTTCTGCTCGCCATGACACCGATCCCACCGCCTGAAGACGAGACTCTCCGTCACCATTCCTTCGACGGCATCCAAGAATTCGACAAACGCCTACCCAACTGGTGGCTATTGACGCTCTACGGCGCGATCATCTTCTGGGTCGGATATTGGGCCTATTATCAATGGTTTCACGTCGGTCTAGACGGCCCCCAGGAAGTAACGCGCGAGATGATCAAAATCGAGGCCGCGCGGCTAGTTGCTGCGCCAACCGCCGACAACGCCAGTCTCTGGAAAATGAGTCGCAACCCCGTTTTCGTTGAAGCTGGTCGCACTACGTTCAACACGCTGTGCGCGAGCTGCCACACCGAGAAAATGACCGGAGCGATCGGCCCCAATCTTGTGGACCAACTCTGGATTCACGGTGGTACGCCCACGGAAATTTACGCGACCTTGGAGAAAGGGGTGCTCGCCAAAGGCATGCCCGCGTGGGTGCCCGTGATCGGCGCCAAGAAATCCGCGGAGGCGGTCGCCTACATGCTCAGTTTTCACAAAGAAGGTGAGCCCATTGAGGTGCAGGTCGCCTGGATTCCCCAAGCACCCAAATAATTAATGCCCCTGCCTCCGCTGCAACCTAACCGGGATTCGGTCACCACCATCCGCGATGATGGGTCACGTGCTTTTTTGTATCCGGCCGATACGCACGGACGATTTGGTCAGGCGCGGCGCTGGTCGGCCGCGTTTCTGATCGTTTTTTATCTCTCGCTGCCGTGGATTAAAATCAACGGCTACCCGGCGGTTTTTCTCGATCTCAAAGAGCGTCATTTTCATCTCTTTGGTCTCACCTTTGCCGCACAAGATTTGTGGCTAATCTTTTTCCTGATTACGGGCCTTGGTTTCTCGCTGTTTTTTATCACGGCGCTGCTCGGGCGCATCTGGTGTGGTTGGGCCTGTCCGCACACTGTTTTTCTGGATCACGTTTATCGCCGGATTGAGCGCTGGATTGATGGCGACGCGGTACAACGTCGCGCCTTAACTGAAGCGCCGCTGAATGGCGCTAAATTTTTAAAGCGGCTCCTGAAACATACGCTCTACGTGCTGGTTTCGGCGGTGATCACTCACTTGTTTTTTGCTTATTTTGTGTCGTTGCCCGCGGTCTGGGCGATGATGAAGGAAGCTCCGGCAGAGCACTGGGCGGCGTTTGGATTTATGGGGGTTTACACCGCCGGGCTCTATTTTAACTTTGCGTGGTTCCGCGAGCAGCTCTGCATCGTTATTTGCCCCTACGGGCGCATGCAATCGGCGTTGATCGACAGTCATTCGCTGGTGGTCGGCTACGATGCGCAACGCGGCGAGCCGCGGGGTAAGCTGGGTATCTCAGGCGTGGGTGATTGTATTTCATGTAGCCGCTGCGTCCACGTTTGCCCCACGGGCATCGATATCCGGCAGGGGCTCCAGATGGAGTGCATCGGTTGCACCGCGTGTATTGATGCGTGCGATGCGGTTATGACCAAACTCAAACGCCCTGCCGGTCTGATTCGCTACGATTCTCAGGCTGCGTTTGCCGGCAAAACCACGCGTTGGTTACGCCCGCGTACATTTCTTTATGGTGCGCTCCTCGCGGCGGGTGTGAGCGTCGCACTTTGGGCCATTTCCACGATTCGGCCGGCCAATCTCGGCATCACGCGCATGACGGGTGCGCCCTACATTATGAGTGAGGATTTTGTGCGTAATCAGTTTCTCGTGCGCGTCGTTAACAAACGGAACCAAGCGGTGCGCTATGTCTTGCATTTAAATCGAGCTCCGGTCGGTCTGCAGCAGACGGGGCTCACGACGATCTTTGCGGTTCCTGCGCTGTCGGAAACGGTGCAACCGTTGGTGCTGCAGTTGCCAAAAAAAAATTACCACGGCCCGTTTATTTTTGAAGTATGGGTCGAAGATGAAGCCGCGCGCTTTCACCTCGAGCGCAATGTAGAATTTCTTGGCCCCGACTCGAACCGGTCTTTTGAGGAAAAAAAAGGTAAACGTGAGCACTAAGCCCTCTAGCAGGCCTGATTCCAGAAATTCACAGCTGATCTGGATCGTGGTCGCCGTCTTTGCGGTGCAGATCGCCATCTGGGCCGCATGGATTACATTTGCTGCGAAGCACAAGGTTGCCGATGTGCCGCTCGCCACAGCCCGCTGAGTATATGGAATTCGCTGCCATTAGTTCGCCGGCCTCCGCTCTTGTGGCCGGATTAGTGACGAGTCTCCACTGTGCTGGCATGTGCGGACCGTTGGCCTGTTCGCTCATGCCCGTGCGCGGCGATCGCGCCGACTTCCAGACAGTGAGTACGGTTTATCATCTTTCGCGGCTAACCAGTTATGCGTTACTCGGGGCTTTGGCCGGTGGCCTCGGTCGCGTGCCACTGACGTGGATCTCAAGCTCTGCGCTGCGCTGGTTGCCCTGGATCATGGTCGTATTTTTCATCGCGCTGGCCCTACGTTGGGATCGTTTCATTCCACGAATTGCTGGGCTGGGGCGCTGGATTTTTCAGCTCCAAGGCTGGCTGCGGACTTGGCCGCGGACTCAAGCCGCCGCCGCGCTCGGATTGGCGACGCCTTTGCTCCCTTGTGGACCACTTTATTTTCTCATCGCTCTTGCGACCTTGTCGGGCTCGGCGTTGCGCGGGGTGGAGTTCATGATCGCGTTTGGGCTCGGTACTGTGCCGCTGCTGTGGCTCGCGCAAAGTCAGTTTCAATGGGTGCGCACAAAATTATCGCCGCTCTGGCTGGCGCGCACGCGCGCCGTGCTCGCGTTGATCGCGGCGGCCGTCGTGGGTTGGCGGCTGCGGGCCACGATCGGTTTCCCCGGACCCGATCCGTCGTCGCTGATCTGTTTTTGAACATGAACGTGGACCTTCGCACCGAGTTGATCGTACCGCCGTTGGCTGACGTCGCTGCGGTTGCCCAGACGCGAGGTAAGCCGTTGTGCCGGCATTGTGGCGCGCCCTTAATCGACGCTCGGATGGTGGAGTCGGGCTTTTGTTGCGCAGGCTGCAGTTACGTCTTTCGCCTGGTACACGAGCATGGTTTGGCGGGTTATTATCGAATCAAGGATCAGATTACGGTGCCGGCGGATGTGGCGGTGTTTCAGAGTCGCGATTACGTGTGGTTGGAAGCGGCGCAACGTGCGGCGGAGTTGGCGGTGGCGGACTCGGGCCGTCCACCGGAGTTGGTTTTGGATTTGCAAGGTGTGTCGTGTGCGGGGTGCGTGTGGTTGATCGAACGCTTGTTCGCCCAGCAGGCCGGCGCGCGCGATATCGTGGCCAACGCGCAACTCGGAACGGTGCGCTGGCGCTGGATCATCGGAGCTTTCGACGGCGTGGGGTTTGCGCGGATGTTGCAGGCGTTTGGTTATTTGGTGGGGCCGTTGGGCGAGACGCGCGTGGAGCCGGAGAGTCGCGGATTGGCTAAACGCATCGGCTTGTGTTCGGCATTCGCGATGAACGTGATGTTGTTCACGTTCCCGATTTATTTCGGAATGGACCCTTCCTTTGAATATGCGCGCTTGTTCGGATTGTTGTCGCTGGCGTTTGCTTCACTGAGTTTTTTGGTGGGTGGAATTTATTTTTTGGCGCGGGCCGTGCGCGCGTTGCGCGCCGGGGCTATACACATCGATCTGCCAATCGGGCTCGGGATCGTGGGGGCTTATGCGGGTTCGCTCTACGGGTGGTTCGCGGGTGAAGAGCGCTTTGTGTACTTTGATTTTGTGAGTGGGTTTATACTGCTGATGCTGATCGGACGTTGGGCGCAGGTCGCGGCCGTAGAGCGGAATCAACGGCGCTTGCTCGCGTTGCAGCCGAAGCCGTCGCGGGTGTTGACGGAGGACGCGGGCGAGGTCGCGTCGGAGGCGTTGCGGGTCGGTCAGGTGTACGCGTTGCACCCGGGCCAGACAAATCCGGTAGAGGCGCAACTTGGCGCGGAAGGTGCGAGTGTTTCGCTAGCCTCGATCAATGGCGAGGCGGAGCCGCGATTTTTAGCTCCAGGCGCGCGGGTGCCGGCGGGCGCAGTCCATATCGGGCTCGCACCGCTGCGGCTCACGGCGAAGCAGACGTGGCGGGAATCGTTGCTCGCGCAGTTGTTGGAGACGCCGGAGCGCGCTGGGCCACGAGATCCTTGGATCGAAAAAATTGTGCGTGGTTACATTGGCGGAATTCTTGGAATCGCGCTGTTGGCGGGCGTGGGTTGGTGGTGGGCTACGGGGGACGGGTTGCGCACGTGGGCGGTGGTGACGGCGGTACTCGTCGTTTCGTGTCCGTGCGCGGTGGCGTTGGCCTTTCCTCTGGCAGATGAGCTCGCGACGGTGGCGTTGCGGCGGCGTGGAGTTTTTGTGCGCGAAGAGGCACTTTGGACAAAGCTCGGTCGCGTGCGGCAGATCGTATTCGATAAAACGGGGACGCTGACGCTGGAGATGCCGGTGTTGCAGAATCCCGAGGCTTTGCAGGCGATGGAGCCCTCGGCGCGGGCGGCCTTGTACGCGTTGGTGCGGGATAATCCACATCCGATGAGTCAGGCGCTTTTGGGAAATATTTTAGCTATGGGAACACCTAAAGTACTTGCAGGAGAGGTGACGGAAGTCGTTGGTTGTGGCGTAGAGATTGGCGTGTGGTCGTTGGGCCGCGCGGGTTGGCGCGGGGCGCCGGAACGGGAGGGTGCTACCGTGTTGGCGCGAGCGGGTACCGTGGTGGCGGAATTTGTTTTTACGGACAAAGTGCGGGCCGATGCCCGCGTGGAAGTGGCGGCCTTGCGGCGGCGTGGGTTGGTGGTGCAGATTTTGAGCGGAGATCGGCGGGAGAAAGTGGCTGCGTTGGTGGAGGAGTTGGGGCTGCCCGCGAGTTGTGGTTTTGGGGAGCTCTCGCCGCAGGAAAAGGCGGCGTGGTTTAGCGGGGATCGTGCAACGAATACGATGATGCTCGGCGATGGCGCGAATGACAGCCTAGCGTTTGATCGCGCGTGGTGTCGTGGGACGCCGGTGATTCACTGCGGGTTACTCGAGCAGAAGGCGGATTTTTATTATCTCGGTCGTGGGATCGGCGGAATCCGAGCGCTCTTTGAAGTGGATGCGGTGCGCCGACGCACGCAGACAGTGATTTTGGTTTTCTCTATTTTTTACAACGTACTCGCCGTCGGGCTCGCGGTGGCGGGAGAAATGAATCCGCTGATCGCGGCGATTTTAATGCCAGTAAATTCGCTAGCGACGCTCGCGATCGTGACAGGCGGGATGCGTCGGGTGTTTCTCGTGGCGCGTTAGAGTGTTTTGGGGATTTCGGCGGTTAGGTTCTCGGGGGCGCCGCTGGTGACGAGGATGTTGTCTTCGATGCGCACGCCACCTAAGTGCTGGTAAGAGTCGACGAGTGGCCAGTTGACGCAGTCGTGGTACGTCGCACGTCGCGCGGGGTCTTGGAGCAGTGGCGGAATAAAATAGAGGCCGGGTTCGATGGTGACGACGTAGCCGGGCTCGAGGGGGAGATCCATGCGCAACGTGCGGAGCGAGGGTCGGGGGTTTTTGGTGCGACCGGGAAGGAGGCCGCTGCCGTCGCGCACGCCGAGGCCGACCATGTGGCCGAGGCCGTGGGGGAAAAAAAGCGTCTGAGCTTCTTGTTCGACGAGCGAGGTCGGCGAGCCGCGCATGACGCCCATAGCGACGAGGCCCGCGACCATTTCGACGGCGCAGGCGAGGTGGAGGTGAGTCCACTCGGCGCCAGCGATGCAACGGCTGATCGCGCGTTCTTGAGCGTGGAGGACGATTTGATAGAGGTCGCGTTGAAATGGGTCGGGCTGATCGACCACGTAGGTGCGGGTGACATCGGCGGTGTAGCGACCAATCGCGGCGCCGGCGTCCACGAGGACAAATTCGCCGCTGCGTGTACGACGGTCGGATGGAGAAAAATGAAGGACCGCCGAGTTGGAACCGGTCCCGACGATGGTGCCGTAGCCGGGACGGGTTCCGCCGGCACGAAAAAATTCGGCTTCGAGTTCGATTTGAATCGCGCGCTCAGAGGTATCGGGGCGGATCAGTTGGGGGAGTTTGGCGTAGCCGATGGCCGTGGCGGAACAGGCGGCGCGCAACAGTGCGAGCTCATGGTTATCTTTGGGGCGGCGGGCGTGGTGAAAGTGGTCGCGGATGCGGGCGTTGAGCGCAGCATCAAGCGGAATATCGGGACGTGGTACGCCGAGTTGGGCGACGGGGCGACCGGCGCGGGCGGCGAGCCAGGGCGCGAACTCAGCTAGCGGAAGACCGGGAAGTTGGGCGCTGCCTTCCCAAACGCGTTCGGCTTCGGTCACGGCGGGGACAAATGAAAGCCATGCGCCTTCGCGGGGATCGTACGCGACGACGCCGTCGATGCATTCGAGTTCAGTCAGATAGAAATATTCAGCATGACTTTGGAACGGGTAGGTCTGGTCGCTGTTTTCGGGGAGTGGGACGGGGCGGCCAGCGCCGACGACGAGCAGGGCGTCATCCAGAGGGAGGCTGGCGGCGACGCGGTGGCGGCGAGGGGAAAGGAAATCGCTCATGAGGTGCGACGTTGGTAATTAGGTGCTTCAGCGGCAAGGCTGGGGCGGATTTAAGCGCTTACTGGGAGCTGGCTTTTTTGGCCGCGTTTGTTCAGGGTGCATGTGCTATGCAAAAAATTACCTCCCAAAAGTTGATCACCCTCGTCAGCGCTCTCGCAGTGCTCGCGACCTTTGCTGCTCCGGCCCTCCGCGCCGAAGACGCTCCCAAGAAGAAAGAACCCTCCAAGAAGCAGCTCGAAATGTGGGACAAGAACCACGATGGTAAGCTCGACGAAGAAGAGACCGCCGCTATGCGCGCCGCCAAGAAAAAGAAGGATGGCGGCGAAGCGAAGAAAGAAGAGAAGAAGTAAGCGGTTCGCTCACTTTTAATCTTTTAATTTTCAAGCCCCGGCGTGAGTCGGGGCTTTTTCGTGGCCGGTAGCGACGAGGCGTTACTTTTTTTCGATGAAGCCGCCGCTCCAATGCAGTTTGGTGCGGACGACGGCGAAGTGTTCGTAATCGAGGCTCTGAGCGAGGGAGAGTTTGAGCGGGGAAATCGTGATCTCAATCGGAGAATCGGCGCAGGAGATGAGGTTGCGTTGGCCGTCCATGGCGACTAGTAGTGTGGAATCGATGTTGCGGCTGCGCACGCGGAGACGAACGTCATCGCGGAAGATGATCGAGCGGTTGCTCAGTGTGTGCGGGCAGATGGGCGTCATCGCGATCACGCCGGCATCGGGCATGATGAGTGGTCCGCCGGCCGAGAGGTTGTAGGCGGTGGAGCCGGTGGGCGTAGAAAAAATCAGACCGTCGCAGGTGTATTCGGTGACGAGTTGCTCGTTGGCGTAGACTTCGAGGCGGGCGAGGCGGGAATTGAAAGGGTCTTTGATGAGGACGTCGTTAAGCGCGATGTCGTGGTGGTTTTTTCCGGTGGTGCAGGAAAGCAGCGAGCGGTGCGCGATTTTGAATTGGCCGCGTAGGAGAGAGGCAAAGTGGGTGCGGGCTTCGTCGGCGGAAAACGTGGTGAGGAAGCCGAGGCTCCCGCGGTTGATGCCGATAATGGGGACTTGGGCGCGGGCGGCTTCGTGCGCGACGCCGAGGAGGGTGCCGTCGCCGCCAATGACACAGCAAGCATCGTAGCCTTTGAGCCAGCCGTGCGGAATGGTGCGTCGCGCGGTCTGTTGGGTGGCCAGACCTGCGGCTTTGGCGAGGGCGATGAGTTCGCGCGCGAGCTCAGGGGCGCCGGATTTATCGGCGTTGGTGACGAAGGCGAGCGAGCGGAGGGCTTTCATGCGCAAGGCAGATAGTGACACGACGACGAAGCCGGGGCGAAACTTTTTTACGTAGTGCGGCGGAGGCCGAGGAGGAACTCGCGGTTGCCGTCGGTGCCAGTGATGGGGGAGTCGATGGTGCCGAGTAGCGTTGCGCCGCGCAGCAGGCCCAGAGAAAACGTGCGAATGTCGTCCAGGACGGCTTGCTGCACGGCAGGGTCGCGAATGATCCCGCGGCCTTTGTCGACTTCGGCTTTGCCGGCTTCAAACTGGGGTTTCACGAGCGCGATCAGCACGCCGCCGGGGCGCACAAATGGCCAGATCGCCGGGAGAACAACTTTGAGGGAGATAAATGAGAGATCGGTGACGACGGCGTCGAATTCGTTACGGGGAAGATCGCCGACAGTAAGGTGGCGGGCGTTGATTTTCTCCAAATTGGTGACGCGGGGATCGGCGAGGAGTTTGGCGTGGAGTTGGGCGCGGCCGACGTCGACGCAAATGACATCGGCGGCGCCGGCTTGGAGGGCGCAGTCCGTAAAGCCACCCGTCGAAGCGCCGACGTCGAGGACGTGTACGCCGGTGAGATCGAGGGCGAAAGCGGTAAGGGCTGCGGAAAGTTTTTCGCCGCCGCGGCTGACGAAGCGCGGGGGTTGCTCAACGGTGAGTTCGCAATCGGCGGGGAAATCGCGGCCGGGTTTGTCGAGGCGCTCAGTGCCGCTGCGGACGCGGCCGGCCATGACGAGGGCTTTGGCTTGGGCGCGGGAGGCGGCGAGACCGCGGGCGACGAGGAGTTCGTCGAGGCGGATTTTTTTGGCAGGAGCGGACATGCGAGGGCTCAGGCTCCGATGGCGGAGAGAAAGGCGCGAGCGAGAATCGTGTGGCCGGTGGCGTTGGGGTGAATGCGGTCCCACGCGAGGGTCATCGGGTGCGTGTGAACGAGTACGGCATCAAAGGCGGCCTGGGTGTCGACGCAGCGGGCGTCGTGGCGGGCGGCAATTTTTTTTACGATGGCGCCGTATTCGTCCATGCGGCGGCGCATGGGGTCGGCGCGGTTGGGCTCGATGAAGTAGGGCGTCATCAGAATGAGGCCGCGGACTTTGGGACGGGTTTGGCGCACGAGACGGGCCAGAGTGCGCTCGTAGAGATCGGGCGGGACGTGGGCTTCGGGGACGAGCGGTTGGTCGAATTGGCGCCAGACGTCGTTGATGCCAATCATGATGGAGAGCCAGTCAGGTTTGGCGCTGAGAACGTCGTTGGACCAGCGGGCGGCGAGATCTCTTACTGTGTGTCCGGAAATTCCGCGGTTGATGACGCGGATGGCGCGTGCGGGATGGACGGCGCCGAAGTGGCTGGCGACCTGTTCGACGTAGCCACGGCCGAGGCTGGTATTGAGATTCCAAGGCGTGGGGTTGCCGGTCAGGTCGCGGCCGCAGTCGGTGATCGAGTCGCCGATGAAAAGCAGGGTGGAGCGGTCGGAAATAAGCATGGGTATCAGGCGTGGAGTTTTTGGCGGGTGGGGGACCAGCAGGAGGTGCGACCCCCGATCTCAGCGCGGGCGAGGGTTTTATTGGTTTTGGGACAATGACCGCCTTTTTCCCAGCGGTGATTGAATAGCCAGGTGTCGGGGATGGCGATGTTGAGATCAGGCGGAAGTTCATCACCGCGGCCGGCGATGGTGTTGAGGGCGAGGCGGGCGACGGCGCGGCACTCGCGCCAGAGTTTTTTAACCTCGGCGGGGCTTAGCGTACCGGCGGGTTGCGCGGGGTGGATGGCGGCGCGCCAGAGGATTTCGTCGGCCATCCAGTTGCCGATGCCGGGGAAGCGTTCCTGCATGAGCAAGACGGCTTTGATCGGGGCGCGGGCGCGACGCTGCAGAAACGCCGCTACGACTTTGGCGCTGAAGGCGGTTGAAAGTAGGGCGGGGGCGATCTGGGTCCACCAAGTTGGGGCGGTGGAGCCGAGGTGAAACTGGATGCGGCCGAACATGCGGGGATCGGAAAAGACCAGGGCGTGCGCGGCGGTGTAGAGGACGAGGTGGTCGTGTTTGCGCGGGGTGTGCGTGGGCGCGAAGACACTGAGCTCGCCGGTCATGCCGAGGTGAATACCGAGCCAGGCGTTGATGGCTGGAGTGTTGGCGGCGACAGGGCTTTGAAAACGGAAAAGAATCTGTTTCGCGGCGGCGGCGGAGTTGCAATAAACAGTATGAGTGAGCGCGGCGCGGAGGGTGGCGGCGGGGGCGGTGCGGAATAATTTTTTGGCGTCGTGGGTGTGGATGCGCAGGATCGCCGGCGAGCGGAGCGCGCATTGGTGCCAGCGCTTGCGGAAAAATTCGGCTTCAGCGAGTTCGGGCATCGGGAGCGACGGGACTAAAAGAATGACGACGAACGAGGCGAACGTTGGGGAAAACCGTCCGCAGGAAAAATCAAGTCAGCGTAGCGACGAAGGCGGCGAGGTCGGCGTGGATTTCAACCCCGGGGAGCGCATGTTGACGCCAGGTTTCAGCCGTGTGTTCGCCGGTGCAAATCGCGATCGAGTGGATACCAGCGTTGAGGCCGGCTTGGACGTCGCTCGGGCGATCTCCGATCATGGCGCATTGGGCGGGATCGAGGTGGTGCGCTGCGATCATTTCCTGGATGAAGCGCGGGGAGGGTTTGCGGTAGAGGGAGGGTTGGTCGGGCGCTTCGGGGGCGATGCAAAGGTCGGTGAAGAGCGGAGTGGGGAGGGCGAGCAGCGTCTCCATGCGGGCGTTGACGAGGAGGGTATCGTCGAGCGTGTAAAGGCCGCGGCCGATGCCAGACTGGTTGGTGAAAAGAAACAGTTTGTAGCCGAGTGCACGGGCGCGTTGGAGCGCAGAACGGGCCCCGGGGATGAGTTCCACCCCGGCGGGGTCGGCGAGGTAGTGTTTGTCGACGATGATGGTGCCGTCGCGGTCGATGAAAAGAGCTTTGGACATGAGACTCGGTGGCGATCAGTGGCCGCGGACGTAGGCTTTGAGCTCGGCTGGGGTGACCGTGGCGGTGCCGAGTTTGCCGACGACGACACCAGCGGCAGCGTTGGCGAAGTGGGCGGCGGTTTCGAGTTTGGCGCCGGCGGCAAGCGCGAGGACGAGGGCGGCGAGGGCGGTGTCACCGGCGCCGGAGACGTCGTAGACTTCGCGGGCGGCGGTGGGGATGGTTTTGAGGATTTTTCCGCCGGTGCTTAGCAGCATACCATCTTCACCGAGGGTGATGACGAGGTGTTTGGTGGCAAATTTCTCGTGAAGGCGGGCGCAGACGGCGGCGGCGGGAAAGGGCTCGTGCGGCGCGGGGTGGATGCCGGCCAGCTCGAGGGCTTCGCGTTTGTTTGGCGTGATGAGATCGAGTCCGTGAAAGGTGAGGGCGTGGCGGGGCTTGGGGTCGAGGGCGATGAATTTGCCGGCGGTGCGAGCGAGGCTGGTAATGCGGGCGACGAGGGCGTCAGAGAGGATGCCTTTGGCGTAGTCGGAGAAGATGACGGCGTCGTGGCGGGCGATCGCGGTGCGCAGGAGTTTTTCTGCGTCGTCGGCGGTGACGGTGTAAGCGGAGGGAGGGGCTTCACGATCGAGGCGGCAGAGTTGTTGGCGTTGGACGAGGACGCGGGTTTTGACGATCGTCTGGGCCTTGCCGGGGGTGGACAGGGTGGCGATTTTTTTATCGGTGAGCGTAGCAGTGAGGGCTCGACCGGCTTCGTCGTCGCCGAAGTAGCCGACAACCGTGGATTGGGCGCCGAGGGAGGCGAGGTTAAGGGCGACGTTGGCCGCGCCGCCGGCTGTGGCGGTTTCACGTTGAATGTCTACGACGGGGACGGGCGCTTCAGGAGAGATGCGGGTGGCGTCGCCCCAGAAATAGCGGTCGAGCATCACATCGCCGATGACGAGGATGCGGAGGGCGGAGATTTTTTTAAGGAGGGAGGGGAGGTTTTTCATCGGAGCGGGCGATCAGCGGAGTTCCCAAGTGTAGGGGGATTTTGAAAGGAGGTTATGGCCAGTGGCGGTGACTTGAACAACGTCTTCGATGCGGCAGGCGCCGAGGCCGGGATAATAGAGGCCGGGTTCGATCGTGACGACGGTACCACGGCGCAGAATGTTGTCGTAGCGCGAACTGACGCCAGGGGATTCGTGAACGGCGAGGCCGAGGCCGTGGCCGGTGCCGTGGAAGAAACCGGAAGAGCCTTTGGACGTGTGGCGCGTTTCGTAGCGACGGGCGGCGAAGGTCGCGACGACAGCTTCGTGGACGGCACGGCCGGTGACGCCGGCGCGGACGGTTTTAAGCGCGGCGAGTTGGGCGGCGCGGACGGCGGCGACAAGGGCGCGCTGGGCATCAGAGGCATGGCCGCGCAGGAAGGTGCGCGTCATGTCGCCATGGTAGCCGCTGGCGGTGACGCGCGGGAATACGTCGACGATAATCAATTCGTGCGGGCGGAGCGGGCCGGAGCCGCGTTCGTGGGGATCGCAGGCTTGGTCACCGCCGGCGGCGATAGTGTTGGCGGAGACGGCACCGGCAGCGAGGCAGGCGGACTCGATGGCGAATTTCAGCCGTTCACTCGTGAGTGGTTTGCCTTGGTAGATGAGGGCGCGGCCGCGGATCGTGCTGGCGCGTAGCACGCGCGCGGCGGCGGCGATGCCAACGGCGCTGCAGCGGTTACCTTCGCGCAGCGCGGCGATCTCGACGGGTGTTTTAATTTCGCGGGCGGGAAATAGCGGGCCGTTGGCTACGGTGAGATCAAGGCCGAGCTTGAAAAGTTTTTCGTAAACGCCGCTAGGGAAATCCTCGGGGATAGTGAACGAAAGTTGGCGCAGCTCGCGGGCGAGGATGAAGATGACCTCGGCGGCGCCGGGCTTGCGTTGGGGCCAGATCTCGCGGGCTTTGGCGAGGTAGGTCTCGAGCGGGAGGACGCGATCGAAGGCGGAGTCGCGGCGGACGCGGCCAAACTCCAGCGCGCTGACGACGGCATATTTTTTCCCGTGCGCGGCGAGGGCTACAAAAGGATCAGGCACGCAGACGCGGCCGAAGTAGAGCGCGTCGGCGCTACGCTCGGTGTCGGCGTAGAGCAAGGGCGGTGGGGTGGGCGGTAGCGGCGAAGGAGGCACGTTGCGAGAGAGGAGTTGAATAACAGTTCGGGCATGATTAGCCACGGAGCTGATGAAGAACGCAAATCCGGTTTCATGCACGCTCAAGGTAGCGGCGGTCGCTTCGGCGCTGCTGTTTTCGGCGTGTGGCCAAGCGGAATCGGCCGCCGGAAAATCCGTCGTCGTAAAAGAACCGAAGTCCGTCGCGGACTGGTTTATGATTAACCTCGGTGGGAAAGTGCTGCGAATGCAGATGGCGGTGCGGCCGAACGAGCTCGAGCGTGGTTTGATGGATCGTCGCGATTTGGGAGCGGATGACGCCATGGTGTTTGTTTTCGAGCGCCCGCAACCGATGAGTTTCTGGATGCGAAACACCCCGACGCCGCTGGATATCGCGTATCTCAGCCCAGAGGGGGCGTTGGTGGAATATTATCCCGCGTATCCTTTTGACGAGAAATCACTGGCGTCACGGAGCCAGCGGTTACAGTTCGTCGTCGAAACAAACCAAGGTTGGTTTCGTGCTAATGGAATTAAGCCCGGCGCGCAGCTCGACCTGAAGGCGCTGAGCGCGGCGCTGACGGCGCGGGGTTTTGATCCGCGGAAATTTGGCCTCGAGCCCTGAATTACGCCTCAGTGCGACTCGAGCCAGACGTGTTTGTAGGGGTGGTGGTCGAGCACCGTCGAATTCCAGCCGCGCACGGACGGCTGAAGCAGAAACACATGGGTGTAGTGAAAAATCGGAATGATCGGAGAGGCGTTGAGTAGGATGCGCTCGGCCTGATTAAATAGTGCGTTGCGCGCGGCCACCTCGCTCGTGCGCGCGGCGGCGAAGAGCGCGGCATCGTAGGCGGAGTCGGCCCAGCCCGTGTAGTTGTTGCCGCTGGCGGTCGTGAAGATGGACAGAAACGAAGTAGGATCGGCGTAATCGGCCGTCCAAACGGAGCGAAGCATTTGGAAATCACCGGCGCGGCGGGCGGAGAGCGTGCTCTTGAGTTCTTGGTTGGTGAGGCGGACCTCGAGACCCAGTTCGCTCCGCCACATTTCTTGCACCGCTTCGGCGATGGTGCGGTGGATTTCGGAAGTGTTGAACAACAGGTCGAGCGGCGGGAGTCCGCGGCCGCCGGGATAGCCGGCTTCGGCCAGCAGAGCCGCGGCGGCGCCGGGAGCCGGTGCGGGTAGCGCGTCGATGGACGACGGTAGGAGTGCCGGCGGGACGAGGCGCGTAGCGGGTAGTTGGCCGCCGCGGAGGATTTTATCAACGATGGCGGTGCGGTCGAGGGCGAGGCTCAGGGCGAGGCGGATGCGTGGATCGGTGAGCGGGGGACGGTTGACGTTGAGGCGAAAAAAATAAGTACCCAGCAGCGGATCGATGCGGAGAAGTTCGGGTGAGGTTTTGCGGTAGCTGTCGATTTTTCCGGGCGGGACGGTTTCCGTAAGGTGGAGCTGGCCGGCACGGAAGGCGCGCTCCTCGGTGTCGACCGACTCGATGGCGTGGAAGTGGATGGCGTTAAGGCGAACCTTAGTGACGTCCCAATACGTGGGCGATTTTTCCGCGATGATGACTTGGCCGGCGCGCCAGGTTTTAAGGTTAAACGGGCCGTTGCCGACGAAAGTGCCGGGTCGGGCCCAAGGGTTGCCGCGGGCCGTGGCGGAGCCGCTTTTTTCGATAGCGGGTAAATACACGGGGAAGAAAGCGGTGTGATTGAGCAGGGCGAGGAAGTGCGGCGCGGGATGCTCGAGGGTGACGCTGAAGGTGCGCGCATCGGGCGCGGCGAGGCCGACGGCGGACCACGGCGCAGTGGATTTGTGGAAGGCCTCGGCGCCTTGGATGATGTAGAGAAGATTAGCGGAATCGGCGCCGAGTGTGGGCGTCAACATGCGGCGCCATGAGGCGACGAAATCTTCGGCGGTGACTGGAGCTCCGTTGGACCAACGGGCGTCGGAGCGCAGGTGAAACGTGTAGGTACGGCCGTCAGGCGAGATCGTCCAGGATTGGGCGACGCCCGGCACAGGGTGGAGATCCACGGGGTCTTCGGCGACGAGGCCCTCAAGCAGGGCGGAGAGCACGTTGTAGTCGGCGGCTTGCGTGGCGAGATGCGGATCGAGGTCGGCGAGGTCGTTACCGATGCCGCGATGGAGCGTCTGGGTGCTGTTGCCGGCGACGACCGGAGTTTCGCGGGGCGCACACCCGGTGAGGCCGAAGGCGAGAGACAACAGGATTAAAAATGGCCGAAGACCGACAAGAGCGCGGTGGCGTGAAGAAAAGGCGGACATCAGGAAGGAACTAAAGGCGGATCTAAGTTTTAAGATTTTTTCTCGATCAGACATACGGCGTGGGCGGCGATAGCGAGGCCGCGGCCGAGGTCGCCGACCCCCTCATTGGTGGTGGCTTTAAGTCCGATGCAATCGATGGGGAGACCGGTGGAGGCAGAGAGGGCAGATTTCATCGCGGCGAGATAGGGCGCGATTTTGGGTTTCTCGGCGATGAGGGATGCGTCGATGTTGACGAGGGTGTAATGACGGGCGGCGAGTTCGCCAACGACGCGTCGCAGCAGAAGCTGTGAGTCGATGTTTTTAAAGGCGGCGTCGGTGTTGGGGAAAAAGTGGCCGATGTCGGGGAGGGCGGCGGCGCCTAGGAGCGCGTCGCAGATGGCGTGAGTTAGGCAATCGGCATCGCTATGGCCCTCAAGGCCATAGTCAGTGGCGAAGCGGACGCCGCCGAGAATGAGCGGGCGGCCGGGGACGAGGCGATGGATGTCGTAGCCGTGGCCGATGCGGAGGTTCATGCAGTAGTGCCGGAAGTATTACGCGGAAGCTGGGCCGACTCGGAAGTGCGCGCGAGCAGGAATTCGAGGTAGGCGAGGTCGCCGGGCGTCGTGATTTTGGGGTTGGGCGAGGTGTTTTCGAGCAGGGCGATCGGGTGATCGAGGGTTTCGACGGCTTGGGCGTCGTCGGTGATGCGGAGTTTTTTCTTGGTGACGCGGGCGTAGGCGCGGTCGAGGAGGTCGCGGGAGAAGACCTGCGGGGTTTCCATCGCCCAGAGGCGCTCGCGCTCGAGGGTGCGCAAACGGGCATCACCGCGGTGTTTTTTGATCGTGTCGGTGACGCGGTGAGCGAGTACCACGGCGTGTTCGCGGACGACGATTTTATGGAGGGCAACGAGTTGTTCGGGGCTTACGAGTGGGCGGGCACAATCGTGGATGAAGACGTAGGCGATGTCCGGCGGGAGCGCGGCGAGGGCAGCGGCGACGGAGTCTTGGCGCTCGGCGCCGCCTTTGACGAGGACGCAGGGCGTGGGCGTGTGCGCCGAGAGCGTGAGCATCTGGCGTTGATCGCGGTAAACGACGACGTAGAAATCGGCGACGCCACTGGCGGCAAAGGCGGCGGCGGAATGAGCGAAGACGGGCCGACCGGCCAGGGGGGCGAGGATTTTATCGGCGACGGCACCAGCCATGCGCGTGCTGCTGCCGGCGGCGAGGAGGATGGCGGCGGTACGTGGCATGGTAGATTTAGTTGGGTTGAAGACAGTTGTTTAGGTGCCGGCGAGCTCGGCCAGGATGGCGCGGGCGGCGGCAACGGGATCAGGGGCTTTAAAAATCGGTCGGCCGACGACGATGTGGCTGGCGCCCGCGCGGGCGGCTTCGGCGGGCGTCATGATACGCGATTGGTCGCCGGCATCGGCGCCACGAGGACGAATGCCGGGCGTGACGAGGGCAACATCGGCGGGGAGCGCGGCTCGCAGCGGGGTGAGCTCAAGCGGAGAGCAAACGAGGCCGCGAAGACCGGAATCGATGGCGAGTCGGCCGAGACGTACAACTTGATCTGCGGGGGCGGCACTGACGCCGGTTTCAGCCAAGCCGGGGGCATCCATAGAAGTGAGGACGGTCACGCCGAGTAGCAGCAAGTGAGGGGCGTGTTGTTGTTGGGCTTTGACGGCCCATTGCATCATCTCGCGGCCGCCGCAGGTGTGGAGCGTGAGCATCTTGATCGGAAGCGGGGCGACCGATTCGACGGCCTTGGCGACGGTGTTGGGGATGTCGTGGAGCTTGAGGTCGAGAAAGACCTCAAAGCCGAGGTCGGCGATTTCGCGGACGCAGTCGGGGCCGCAGGCGGTGAACATCTCGAGGCCGACTTTAACCCAGCGGACGGTGCCTTGAAGTTGGCGCAAAGCGGGGGCGACGGTGCGTGGGGATTGGGCGTCGAGTACGAGGATGAGTTCGGTGGCCATCGGTGTTGGAGGATCATTAAGGGGCAGTCTGCGCAACAAATCAAAAACCAAAAATGCGGCTCGCGGCTTGGCCACAGGGCGGTGTTGGATGGGTGGGTGAGCGCTATCGAGATTTTTGCCCCGGCGAAGTTGAACCTGTTTCTTGCCATCACGGGACGGCGGGCGGACGGGTTTCATGAATTGGTCTCGGTCGCGACCACGTTGGCGTTTGGCGATACCTTGCGCGCGGAGGCGATGCCGGGGGCGGAAGGGGCGGAGCGTTTTACGTTGGCGTGCGATAATCCGGCGGTCCCGGTGGATGAGACTAATTTGGTTCTGAAAGCTGCGCAGGCGTTTGCGGCGGCGAGCGGTTGGCGAGGTGGGGTGAAATTTTTTCTACAGAAACGCGTGCCAATGGGCGCGGGTCTGGGTGGCGGGAGCAGCGATGCGGTGGCGGCGTTGAAGGCTATGGCGGTGCTTTCGGGTGTGCGGTTAGGCGACGAAAAACTCGCCGCGATCGCGGCGAGTTTGGGCTCGGATTGTCCTTTGTTTTTGAATGAGGGACCCGTGGTGATGCGCGGTCGCGGGGAGCGGATCACTCCGTTGCCGGCGGCGGCGAGTGCGCGCTTGCGGTGGCGCCGGGTGTTGGTGTTTAAGCCGGCGTTTGGGATCGCGACGGCTTGGGCTTATGCGCGGATGGCGAGTGGGGCGCCGGGGAGTTATCTGGCTTCGGCCGAGGCGGAGGCGAAGGTGGCGGCGTGGTGCGCTGATAGCGCGTTACCGGCAGAGGCGTTGCTTTTTAATAATATGGAGCGGGCGGCATTTGAGAAGTTTGTGGCGTTGCCGGCGCTGGCGGAAGAATTGCAAAAAAAGTTTGGGTTGGCGCCGCGGATGAGTGGCAGCGGGAGCGCGTGTTTTGCGTTTTTGACGGACGATGCGCCCGTCGCGGCGATTATCGAAGCGGTGCGCGCGGCGTGGGGGCCGACGTGTTTCGTGGTCGAGACGCGGATCGCGTGAATCAGCATTGACCCAGGCTCCTAGGCAAAGCGTTATCCTCGGCACCGCCGGTGTTATCCCCTCACTGGCGACGCATTCGCATGTCATCGGACTCTCGCAATCAGCCAGAAATCGTCGTGCAAGGCATCTCCGCCTCGCAGGGCATAGCCTATGGCACAGTGTTTGTGTATTTGCAGAGCGATGTGGAGGTGCCGAGTTATCAGGTCGACTTGGAAAAGCGCATCGAGGAGATCGCGCGTTTTGATCAGGCCTTGCTTACGACGCGGCAACAGATCGCGAAAATTCAGGACGAGGTGGAAAAAAATCTAGGCAAGGCGGAGGCGTTGATTTTCGACGCGCATTTGCTGGTGCTCGAAGACCAGGCGTTGATCGGGGAGACGATCCGTGAATTTGAGAAGTCGGGGCGGAATATCGAAACGTGTTTTAACAACGTCGCGTCGCGCTACATCCAGGCGTTTTCCGAGATTGATGATGAATATCTGCGGGAACGCGCCGGCGACATTCGCGATGTCGCGCAGCGCGTGTTGCAAAATCTACTTGGGCAGGCGGAAAACAGTCTGAGTAAACTCGCTGAAAAACGCATCGTTGTGGCGAACGATCTCTCGCCCTCGGACTCGGCGAGCATCGACCGCAGTGCGGCGCTTGGCATCGTGATGGACTCGGGCAGCAAGACCAGCCACGCGGTGATCGTCGCGCGTTCGATGAAGGTGCCGGCGGTCGTGGGGGTGCGCGATCTTACTAAGCGCGTGAAAACGGGGGATTGGGTCCTGATCGATGGCTATGATGGGATCGTGATCGTCAATCCCTCGGAGCAAACGTTGTTCCGCTACGGTAAAATTCAGTCGCAGAAAAAAACGTTTGAGCACCGCTTGCTTGAGGCCAACCGCCAGCCGGCGGTGACGCTGGACGGTGTGAGTATTAGCCTGCAGGCGAACCTCGAAAAAGTGGAAGAAATCGCGCTTGCGAAGGAATATTTTGCGCAAGGCGTCGGGTTGTTTCGCACCGAATATCTTTATCTGAACTCGGCGCGGATTCCGACTGAGCAGGAGCAATTCGTCGCCTACAAGGCCCTCGCTGAAGGCATGGCGCCGCTGCCCGTGGTGATTCGCACGCTGGATCTCGGCGGAGATAAACCGATGGCGGGTAATCCCGATCTGTTTCCCAAGGAGGCCAACCCTTTCATGGGCTTCCGGGCGATTCGGTTTTGCATGGAGCATACGGCAATTTTCAAAGATCAGCTCCGCGCGATTTTGATGGCGAGTGCGTATGGTCGCGTGCGCCTGATGTATCCGATGATCAGCGGCGCCGATGAATTAGCCCGAGCCAACGTCATCCTCGAGGAATGCAAGGTCGAGTTGCGGGCGCGCGGACAAGCGTTTGATGCCGATATGGACGTCGGCGCGATGATTGAGATCCCGAGCGCCGCAGTGACTACGGATCTTTTAGCGCGCAGCTGTGATTTTTTCAGTATCGGGACTAACGACTTGATCCAGTACTTGTTGGCGATCGACCGCGGAAATGATCGCATCGCTCACCTTTACGAGCCCACGCACCCGGCGGTGATTCGCACTCTCAAGCACGTGGTCGATGAGGCGCATCGCGCGAAAGTCCCTGTCAGCGTGTGTGGTGAAATGGCCGGCGATCCGGTGTTGGTGCCGTTGCTGCTCGGGCTCGGCGTGGATGCCTTGAGTATGACGCCGCCGCTATTGCCCGCGGTGAAATATTTGCTGCGGGCGATGACCATGGCTGATGCTCGTGAGTTGGCGGCGCAGGCGTTGATGTTGTCTTCGGCGCAGGAGATTTATGCGAAGTGCGAGGCCTTCTGTCGTGCACGAGTAAAATTGGATTAAATACTTAGGGCATAGGCTACTGCGAGTCGCGTGCCGCATTTTCACTAGCATGGGATTGCATTCCTCTCGAACCAATGGCCGCATCTGACGTTGCGTCGGGCGGGTCGTGACACGCCCGACCCTGCGCAGGCCAGCGAGTCCGGCCTAAACTCCGTAGGGGATGCGAATCCCCGGCTCTTCTCTAGGAAAATCCTTAGTGTTTCTGGTCACCAGCAAACAGCCTTGGCTCTGCGCCGTAGCCCATACAACGGCGTCGGGTAGTCGAATCCGGAATTCTTTTCGGATCTTAACGGCTTCCCTCGCGACCTCCATCGAAAGGTGATGGATGGTAAAACTATTCAAGAAACCCTGGCAGGCTTTCTCTTCCTCCGGTGAATCCGCTCCCGCCATTATCTCCATCCATGAGACGATGCTCATCTCTCGCTTAGGATACCGATCCAACTCCAACTTTGCCTCGTTCAATCCTTGGAGATAATCAATCAGCACATCGCTATCGATGATCGCCCTCATCGGGCACCCCATTCGGTACGAAGCCGGTCAACGTGTTTGCGGCTGTCGAGGCGCTTGTGCTTCCACAGTCCGAATCCAATGTCCTTCGCCGCCGCAGCACTTTCGCCCGTCAAACGGTCGACGGCGCGGCGCAGGGCTTCGGCGCGTGAAATCTTTTGCTCCGCACACAATCGAGCGAGTGCTCCCAATTGCTCCCCGGTTAGGTCGACGATTGTTCTCATAAATGATAACTGATAGCGTCATCATGATAACGTCAAGCTAGATGCTGCTAAATTGCAGTGCGAAATTCCCCTTTAGTGGGGGTGGTTGAATGGCCGGCGATCCGGTGTTGGTGCCTTTGCAACTCGGGCTTGGCGTGGAGCCGCTGATGTTGTCTTCGGCGCAGGAGCTTCATGCGAAGTGCGAGGCTTTCTGTCGCGGGCGAGTAAAATTGGATTAAAAACCATGCGCGCTAGTTAAGTAGGGTTTTCACGTTTGCCTCAGGGGCCTGAGCGCGAGCCCTTGAACGGGGTCAGCGAGCAGTTGTGTCGTCGGTGGGTTGCGGGGTGGGGTGCTCCAGCGGTTATTTTGGCGCGATCCGCTCGTAGCCTCTCGGGCCGGTCGGGGTCGGGGCGCGGTAGCGTGCGCGGATGAGGTTGAGCGCGGTTTCTTGAAAGGTGAGTCCGCGTTCGAAGATCGCGGCCTCGCGTTGGAGTTGCTGCTGTAAGGCGGCCACGTTGGTGGCTTGTACGTCAATGTCCGCGCGAGCGGCCGCGGCGGCGGCGATGCCAGCGGCGTGACCTAGAATCATGTATTGGGGTTCCATCCTAAGGCTCGAATAGGCGATATGGCTGGCTGAAAAGCAGACGGGGACCAAGAGATTGGTGCTTTCGTCTCTTCGGGGTACGAGAATGCCAAAAGGGATCTGATACGGCTGCACGGCCACTTGGACGTCGCCTTCGTTTTCGACGAAGCCTTGGTCGTTGATGAAGCGTTGGACGTTGTGCGAATCGGAGTTGTAGCTGCCCATGCCGATGGCGTCGTCTTTGGTGCGATCGGTCTGGAGATCTTTTTGGGTCGCAACGAAAACGCCGATCATGCGGCGAGCTTCGCGGATGTAGAGTTGGTCGGGCCAGTGGTCGTTATGGGGAAATTCATCTTTGGCTAGACCGTACTGGTTGATCTCGGCTTGGAGTGGGGCGGTCACGCGCGGATCGGTCGCGAGGAAATAATAAAAACCTTGTTGGTAGTCGGCGTGATCGGCCCAGATGCGCTCGCGTTCGGCGTAGGAGCCCTCGGGATAACCGTGACTGCCACCAATGTAATCGGTGGAGAAGGCGCCGCGGTTATTGAGGTCAACTTTACCGTTGGGGATGACGCGCAGCAGGCTGATTTCATTGAGTTGTAACGGGCGCCCTAAATAAGAGGTCATCGCCTGCAGGTAGCGGGCGAGTAGGGCGTAACGCTTCGGGTCATAGCCGGCCGGTTTAGCCCACGGGAGGCGGTTGGCCGGATCTTGCGTGGCGATGACGCGGAAGTTGTACGCTTGAATCCGGCGATCGCCGGATCCGGGTTGACCGCGCGGGGTCGTCGAAATCTCGGGATAAACGCGGCCGCTTTCATCGCGAGCGGGCAGGTCGATCGAGAATTGGTGACTCGGCGTGAAGGCGCGGACGCCGGCCAAGGACTCGCCATACTGAGCCGAGCTTTCACGGCCGTAGGTATAACTGACCCCGGCTTGGGCCATGAGGTCGCCTTCGTAGGAGGCATCGGCAAAGACTCGACCTTTGATGGTGGCGCCGTTTTCCATCACGAGTTCCGTGATGCGCGAACCGGTTTTGTGTACGCCGGTTTTTTCCTGCAAGCGGTGGTGTTCCAGCAAAGTCACGCCGGCTTCCTGTAGCATCGAGCGGAAAAGTGCGGCCGCCACTTTCGGCTCTGGCATCCAGGCGATTTCTTGCTGGTGACGTTCGAGTCCGTAAGCGCGTCCCGCTCGATAATAAAATTCCAACGCGAGACCCCCGATGACTTCCCGTTTACCCACGTCGGTGCCGGAAAGTCCGCCCGCGACCATGCCGCCGATTTGCGCGCGCGGCTCAAGTAAGACGGTGCGTGCGCCGTTGCGAGCGGCGGCGATCGCCGTCATCACCCCGCCCGCGGTGCCGCCGTAGACCACTACATCAAAGTGGGTCGCGGCATGCAGGGTGAAGAGGGAGCTAGTCATCACCAGTAGCTTTGAAAACAGAAGTAGGTCGGGACGTTTTTTCATCATATTCGTGGCCATCCTTCAAACATGCGTGCAATTTAAGTTCAGGGAAGGTCTTTTCGCGCGACCTTAGGGGGCGACCTATGCAGGTCGCGACATGGCTGAGATATCATCGCAAGCTGAAAAGGCCGGCGTATGCTCGGTGATCCGGTGTTGAAATTGATTATCGGGCGAGAGTTCGTGGGCTTAAAGATGGTCGCTGATGTCTTCGTCGGCAATCATCACCGTTGGCGACACCGACTCCTACTCGACGCATGTGAGCGGGTCCCGAAAACTGGGCCAGGTGGAGCGTTAGTTTTTGGTTCGGTTAGATGCACCATGACCACGCCGCCATCGGCTTCCCGCAATATGCGGATCTTCTGTTCGGTCGTGGGTCTTTTGCCTTTAATAATCTGGGTTCTTTTTTGGGCCGCGGACTAACATTACAAGTGGCCCGGATTTCGGGGATTACCGCAGGGTCGGAAAATACTCGTGAACCAACGGGTAACGGGCACCCTCAGGTTAGTTACACCCCGCTCTTTTTTCAGAAAACCCCTTTATGTCCCTACCCCAAAATCGTCAGTCGGGCGCCGCTGCATGGGCTGCCCTCGGAGTTTTATTCACCCCTAGACTGGCCCGAGCGAGCGAAGCTGACATCCAGATCCCCGATCTTAGTTCCGTCTCCTTCCTCGGCGGCACGCTCGCCGGCACGACGATACTCATGGTCGGACTATGCGTGTGCGTGGCTGGCGTTTTGTATGGCTGGCTCCAATACGTGCAGACCAAAAACCTGCCCGTCCACCCGTCCATGGCCGCTGTATCCCAAATTATTTGGGAAACGTGCAAAACCTACCTCTGGCAACAGGGCAAATTTCTTGCTCTACTCTGGGTCCTGATCGCCATCTGCATGACCTATTATTTTGGCGTGCTCTCGGCTAATACACCCGGACACGTCGTGATGATTTTATTGTCATCGATTCTGGGTATTTTAGGCAGCTACGGCGTCGCCTGGTTTGGCATCCGAATCAACACCGTCGCCAATTCCCGCGCCGCCTTTTCGGCCCTTCAAGGCAACCCTCTGGCCACCCTTTGTATCCCATTAAAATCAGGCATGAGCGTCGGTCTGCTCCTCGTCGCCACAGAACTGTTTTTCATGATCTGTATCTTGCAGTTCCTCCCGAGCACCCTCGCCGGCCCGTGCTTTATCGGCTTTGCCATTGGTGAATCGCTCGGCGCCTCCGCTCTGCGCATCTGTGGCGGTATCTTCACCAAAATCGCTGATATCGGCGCTGATCTCATGAAGATCGTCTTTAACCTCCCCGAAGACGACCCTCGCAACCCCGGCGTGATCGCCGATTGCACCGGCGACAACGCCGGCGATTCCGTTGGACCCACCGCCGATGGTTTTGAAACCTACGGAGTGACCGGCGTCGCCCTCATCGCCTTTCTCGCGATCGCGCTCGCCGCCGCTCCGGCCCTTTGCGGCACCCTCATTATTTGGCTCTTCGCCATGCGCATTTTAATGGTGCTCACCTCGCTCGTCAGCTACCTCGCCAACGATGCCATCAACACCCTGCTTTATGGCGGCTCCAAAGATTTTAATCTCGAGCAACCGCTCACCAACCTAGTCTGGTTAACCTCACTCGTCTCGATCCTTGTCACTTATGTAGCGAGCTACGTCTTACTGCATGAAATGGCGGGCCACGCCGATCTCTGGTGGGTGCTTTCGACGATCATCTCCCTTGGTACCATCGCCGGAGCGCTCATCCCAGAATTCACTAAAGCTTTCACTTCCACCGAAAGCCGCCACGTTAAAGAAGTCGTCACTTCGTCGCGCCAAGGCGGCGCTTCGCTCAATATTTTGAGCGGTCTGGTTGCTGGCAACTTCTCCGCATTCTGGACCGGTCTGTGTATTCTCGCCCTGATGTTTGGCGCGTATTATTTTTCACAAAACGCCGCTCTACAGGCCATGATGCCCGCCGAATTCCGGTTCGCCGCCCCCATCTTCGCCTTCGGCTTAGTCGCTTTCGGTTTCCTTGGCATGGGCCCAGTCACCATCGCCGTTGATTCCTTTGGCCCCGTCACCGACAACGCCCAATCTGTCTACGAACTTTCCCAGATCGAGACGAAGCCCGGCATCGTCGAAGAAATTAAACGAGACTTCGGTTTCACCCCCGACTTCGCGCGCGCCAAACATCAACTCGAAAAAGCAGACGGCGCCGGCAACACCTTTAAAGCCACCGCCAAACCCGTCCTCATCGGCACCGCCGTCGTCGGCGCCACCACGATGGTCTTCGGCATCATCATGATGCTAAAAGGCATTTACCCCGACACCATCGAGAAACTTTCGCTAGTCCATCCGGAGGCGATCATGGGCCTGCTCATGGGCGGCGCCGTAATCTATTGGTTCACCGGCGCGAGCACTCAGGCCGTCGTCACCGGCGCTTACCGCGCCGTCGTCTACATCAAAGATAACATGAAACTCGATGCCGCCACGGCCTCGACCGAAGCCTCAAAAGAAGTTGTGCGTATCTGCACCCAGTACGCCCAACGAGGCATGGTGAACATCTTCATCGTGATTTTTTGCTTCAGCCTTTCGTTGGCGTTCTTCGACCCGTTTTTCTTCATCGGCTACCTCATCGGCATGGCCTTCTTCGGTCTCTACCAAGCCATCTTTATGGCCAACGCCGGCGGTGCCTGGGACAACGCTAAGAAAATTGTCGAAGTAGAGCTCAAGATGAAGAACACGCCCCTTCACGCTGCCACCGTCGTCGGCGACACCGTCGGCGATCCATTCAAAGACACCTCGTCCGTCTCGCTGAATCCCGTCATCAAATTCACCACACTCTTCGGCCTACTCGCCGTCGAGATCGCTGTAAAGATGGAGCCCAGTTTTAAACACATGCTCGGCACTGCTATCTTCATCGTGGGACTAATTTTCGTCTACCGCAGCTTTTACAGCATGCGTATTCCCGTTGATGATAAAGACGCCGATGTCGTCGATCATCAGATGAAAGAAGGCTAATCCAGCTTTCTGGCAGCTCACACGAACCTAGGGCGAAAAAGTCCGGCACCCGCGCCCGCGCCGCGCCGCGCCGGACTTTTCTCCGTGTGACCGCGTTCTAAGCAGCAAAAAAACGCTTAGTTCGCGGCGGGCCCTTTCGTGGAAAATTTTTCCTGCGCCAGCAGATTAAACTGGTGCACCGCTAGACCCAACTCCGCAAACATTGCCCCGGAGGCCGCATCGTACTCGCCTACTTCCAGCCGCCGTTGTGTACGGAGGAAACGATCACCTAACGAATGCTGTTCATCTCCACCACCGTCAAACACCGGCGTTAAGTCCGCCCGCAAAGGCACTCGGCCTTCGCGACGATTACGGCGGGAAACCACCCGTGATGTAGTTCTTTAAATGCTCGGCTTCCGCGCGATTCGCGTCGGCCACCCAGCGGGAAATGTCGCCGATCGAGATCAGCCCGACGAGCCGGCCCTCGCTCACCACGGGCAGATGGCGGCAGTGCTTTTCAGTGAAAAGCGACGCGACCTCCGCGACGGTCGCAGTGGGGCTAACCGTCAGCATATTCTTCGTCGCCACGTCCATGACGCAGGTCGTCCGCGGATCGACCCCGTCGCCGACGATGCGCCGAAGCACGTCGCGCTCCGTAAAAATTCCAGCAAGTTTCTCCCCGTCGAGAATCACGATGGCCCCGATGTGCAACCGGTTCATTTCCGCCACGGCATCAAAGGCGCTCAGGGTTGCCTCGATCGCATGAACGAGAGATCCCTTATGATCCAGCAGGGCGGAAATGGGAGCATTCATGGGCTAACTTGGGGTAAGGCGGAGTGTGCGCGTACTTCTCTGCCGCGTAACTCGAATATTCACTCAGGGAAAATGGGGATGTGGTAGACGTATGCGTCCGACGTCCAATCTCGCACTTCACCTTTGGAATTTTGAAAAAGGCGGCTCATATGTAGCAGGATTTCACCATTGGCTCGGTCCTCGCGGCAGGTGAAATTGGATAGAGACAGGTCCGAGCTGTCGTCGGGTCTCCGATCATCGACGATTCGCACCGACTCTTGCCTTAGCAGGCCGGTTTGCCGGTCGACTTCGCCCACTACAAACGGATAGCGCGGGCGATTACCCGACGGATTGTGCTCCGTTATGTTGCCTAGCCAGAAGATTCGTCCCGAGGAGTGAGTGAGAAGTTGTGAGCATGAAGACGGTGAAAAAAAATCTCCGCCTCCCGCGTAGGTCCAGGGGGCCGGTTTCGTCCAGGTCCGACCTCGGTCGCTCGAATAAGCCACCCAGCGTCGGCTCGGCAGAGCCGGCTTCTTATCATTAGACCCGCGCAGCACCATCAACAGTCGGCCGTCGGCCAACTGCGCTAGTGCCGGCTCATCCATGCCGCGGGTCGAGAGCTCTGGGTCTCCCTTAACTAATTCAGAAAGTTCCCACTCCAGGTGATGCCCATTCGTTGCCCAGCGGCCGTGCAGCACGGCAGCATCCGTATAGGTGTAGCCGCCTCCGGGGTTATAATAATGCCCGTCAGGCCCCGCTGGTGGGATGATGACCGGGAGCAGGATCGTGCCGTCGTTGAGGATCAATGGCCCCGAGGCCGCGTCGCCGATCATGACGCAGGTTCGCCCCGTTTGGACGCCAGGCATCGGATGGGTCGGCGAAAATGCCGCGCCTTTCTGGATGATCTGCTCGTCGAGGTACCACGTCAGGCCGCCGTCCATTGAAGCGCTGTAGAACACGACCCACTGTTTCATCCC
>CAMDRP010000006.1 GCA_945906965.1 Opitutus sp. GAS368
CTTCGACGCAGGCGCGAACGCGTTCGCGTTGGCCCACGACGTCGAGGCCGCCTTCGGTGGTGATTTCCTCACGGCTCTCAGGGACAAGACACACGGAGTCGGGTTTTAATTTCAGGGCAAAGTCGATCATCCACGGCGTGCACGCCATCTCTAGATTGAGGCGCGTGGAGATCGTCTCGCGGGTGCGCCAGACGTCGCGCTCTTGGATGTGGCGGCGATCTTCGCGCAGGTGGATCGTGATCCCATCGGCGCCCGCGCGTTCGGCGAGGACGGCAAGGGTGACGGGATCCGGTTCCACGGCACCGCCCACCGTAGCGGGCGCTTGCCGGTAACGGGCTTGGCGGACGGTAGCGCAATGATCGATGTTAACGCCGAGGAGCAGCATGGGAGTGGAAGGTTTGACCCGACTAAGCGGGTCGTGATTCTGGAACGCAAAACGAAATGACTGCCCAATCATCAGCCACCGCCGCGCCCAAACGCGAAAATCTCCTTATCAATATCGTCTGCAACATCGCGTTGCCGTCATTTATCCTGAGTTCAGGGAGCAAGGCGGTGTGGCTAGGCCCCAAGTTGGCGTTGATCGTGGCCCTGTTGTTTCCTTTGGGCTATTCGATCCACGATTATCTCCAGCGGAGGAAATTTAACTTTTTATCGGCGATCGGGTTTTTGAGTATTTTAATCACCGGCGGTTTTGCGTTGCTGCAGTTGGATGTGCTGTGGTTCGCCGTGAAGGAAGCGGCGGTGCCGGCAGTGATCGGCTTGGTCGTGTTGACCTCAATGGGCACGCGGACGCCGCTGGTGAAACAGATGCTCTACAATCCGCAGGTGATCGACGTCGAGCGAGTCGACGCGGCGCTCGCGGAACGCAACACCCGGGCGGAGTTCGAGCAATTGCTCCGCGGCTCGAGTTTCCTGTTGGCGGGCTCGTTTTTTCTCAGCGCCGTGCTCAATTACGGCCTAGCGCGTTATCTTCTAAAAAGCCCGGCCGGTTCCGAGGCATTCAACGCGGAATTGGCCCGCATGAACGTGTTGAGCTGGCCGGTGATCGCGCTGCCCTCAGCGGCGATGTCAATGTATGCGCTCTGGCGCCTGTTGGGCGGACTAAAGCGCATCACCGGCTTGGAGCTCGAGCAAGTGATGCACGCCAAGCCGGAGGCTAAATAAGCGACGGAACTCAACCGCGCTGCGCCATCGGGACGAAGTCACGTTTGACCGGGCCGACATAAATCTGGCGCGGGCGGTAGATGCGGCCTTTGGGATTGGCTGCAACTTCACGCCAGTTGGCGATCCAGCCAGGAGCGCGACCGATGGCGAAGATCACCGTGAACATGTTCACGGGAATGCCGAGGGCGCGCATGATGATGCCGCTGTAAAAATCGACGTTGGGGTAAAGTTTACGCGAGACGAAATAGTCGTCCTTGAGCGCGGCTTGCTCGAGGTTTTTGGCGATCGCGAGGAGCGGGTCGTTGATCCCGAGCTTAGCGAGCACTTCGTCGCAGGCTTTGCCGATGATCTTGGCGCGGGGATCGAAGTTTTTGTAAACGGCGTGGCCGAAGCCCATCAAACGGTTGGTTTTGCTGCCGGATTTGGCGGCGGCGATGAAACGCGTGCCGTCGTCGCCCTCGTCGTGGATGGATTGGAGCATCTGCATCACCGCGGCGTTGGCGCCACCGTGCAACGGGCCTGAAAGCGCGCAAATGCCAGCGGAGAGCGACGTGAAGAGATTGGCGGCGCTGGAGCCGACCATGCGCGTGGTCGAGGTGGAGCAATTTTGCTCGTGATCGGCGTGGAGCAGGAGGAGCAGATTCAGGGCCTTGGCGACCTCAGGGACGCAGACGTAATCTTGATAAGGCTCAGAGAACATCATGTGCAGGAAGTTCTCGCAGAAGGGTAGCTCCTGCTTCGGGAAAATATAAGGCAGGCCTTTTTGGTAGCGATAGATCATCGCTCCGATGGTGCGTATTTTCGAAATCGCCATCGAGGCGGTGAGGTCGAAGTTCGCGAGGTCTTTTTCGAAATTGTTCGTGGCCAGATGCGGGTAATGCGCCGCAAGTGAAGCGACGATCGAGGACAACATCGCCATCGGCGGGGCATCCTTTGGGAAACCTTCGAAGATTTTCTGCATCTGCGTCTCGACGGCGGCATTTTGCCGGAGGCGCAGGCCAAATTCTTTACGTTGCACGGTAGTGGGGAGCTCGCCGTAGATCACCAGATAAGCCGTCTCGACGTAATCGCTGTGCGCGGCGAGTTGCTCGATGGGGTAGCCGCGATGGCGCAGCACGCCGTTGTCGCCATCGAGGTAGGTGATCTGGCTCTCACAAGAACCGGTGTTGCCGTAGCCTTGGTCGTAGGCGATGTATCCGGAGGAGGCGCGAAGCGTACGGGTGTCGACGGCTTTCTCCCCTTCGGAGCCAACCATGATCGGCAAGGGGTATTCTTTATCGTTGATCTTCAGTGAGGCAGAGTTGGCCATGATGAGCCGAGCGGAGCCAAAAACTTCGCTACTGGCAAAACAAAGATAGGGAAGATTGAAAATCTTCCGTCGAGAATTAGCCGGCGCACCGCACCGCGTAAGCAAATGTGAAGTCTAGGGATCAACCCCGGGCCGCCAATGTAGCGAAGTTGCGGTAAATCTGCAGCCCCTTGGCTTGGCTCTTCTCCGGGTGAAATTGCGTGGCAAAGACCCGCCCACGCCCTACCGAAGCACAGAAAACCCCGCCGTAATCACCCTCACCCAGCCCCAGCGCCGGATCTGCGGGCACGCAGTGAAAACTGTGCACAAAATAAAACGCCTCTCCGTCCTGCGCCAACCCCGCCGCCAAAGGCGAACCCGGCTGAGTAAAACGCACGGTATTCCAACCCATGTGTGGAATCTTAAATTCCGGCGGGCGCTCAAAACGCACGACCTTACCCGGCAAAATTCCCAAGCCTTTCACGTCGCCCTCCTCCGAATGATCAAAGAGCGCCTGCATCCCGAGACACACGCCGAGAAACGGCCGGTCCGCCCCGATCCATGCGCGCAAGGTAGCATCCAACTGCGAAGCCCGCAGCGAGGCCACACAATCCCGCAGAGCCCCCACCCCAGGCAACACCAAGCCGACCGCGCGGCTCGTCTCGACCTCCTCCGGCGTGTGCACGACAAGCGGGGCGGCGCCCACGGCTTCGAGGGCCTTGGTGACGCTACGCAGGTTGCAAATTCCGTTGTCGATGACGGCGATGACGGGAGCGGACATAGCTCATAACCATAACGCTTGTGCGCAGCGGCGCCATGCTGAAAAAAATCCGGGTAATTTTTTCAACCAGCGTCGGAGTAGAATGACTCATTCCTGCACGCTTCTATTAATCCAAAACCTCAGCCCGAACTGGCTTTAAAAACGCACCGATTCAAACTTCAGCTTGAACTGCGCAGCCCCAGGCTCGGTTTCACCGTGCCAGCCCTAACCGCGCGATCTGACACACCGTCAAACCTCCTCTAAAAGCTGGGTCCACCCATCAGTGGCAGAGAAAATTTATAAACTCAGATTTTCCCCTTGGTGCTGGGCAGTTGGTCCGCGGCGCGGGGTTCGATCTGGGTCGCCAGATCGAGTGCGCGCGCGAGCCCTTTGAAAATCGCCTCCGCGACGTGATGTGGTTCTTCGCCGTAGATCAAAGTCACGTGGAGATTCGCGCCAAGGGCGTTGCTGAAGGCGCGGCAAAATTCTTTCACGAGCACGATATTAAAATCGCGCACGAACATCGTCGGCGCGTTCGCTTCGTAAACCAGGTGAGGACGGCCGCCGACATCGACGACGACGCGGGCAAGCGATTCATCCATGGGCAGGAGGAAAAAACCATAGCGACGGATCCCGAGCTTGTCGCCGAGCGCCTCTTTAAACGCCTGACCTAAAACGAGGCCGACATCTTCGACCGTGTGGTGATAATCGACGTCCACGTCGCCCTTGGCTTTGACGTTGAGATCGAAGAGTCCGTGCTTCGCGAACAGCGTGAGCATATGGTCGAAGAACGGCACGCCCGTATCAATCGTGGAAACCCCGGTGCCGTCCACGCCGAGCGTGAGCACGATATCGGTCTCGGCGGTTTTACGAGCGACGGTGGCGAGGCGATTTAAGTTTTTAGCCATGAGTCCAAGGTTTCAGAGAGGACGAGCATTTCGTCATCGGTGCCCACACTGATTCGGAGGAAAGACGCGGTCAAGGCGTGGCTGGGGAAGTGCCGCACTAGGATCTTGTGCGCACAGAGGAAATCATAGGCCGCCTTGGCGACGGCCGGGCCAGATTCACCGCGGGTATTTTTGGGCTCCGTGAAGATGAAATTCGACGAAGACTTGTAAGTGAACCAGCCGCGCCGCTCCTGGCTGTCGGCGATAAAGCGGTCGCGAGTCGTCTTAATGCGCGAGATGATCTCCGTGTAATATTCAGGGTGCTCAAGGGCGGCGAGCGCGGCGGCTTGGGAGAGGCGATTGACGTTGTAACTGTCGCGCACGCGGTCGAGCAGGTCGATGATCTCAGCATGCGCGAGTGCGTAGCCGACGCGGATGCCCGCGAGCGCGTAGGCTTTGGACAAGGTGCGCACCACGACCAATCGCGGGTGCGAGGCAAGCAAAGGCACGGCGTCTTCGCTCGCAAACGGCGCGTACGCTTCGTCGACAACGAGCAAGCCGGGAAACACCTCGAGCACACGGGCGATTTCAGCGTTGGAGAAGGCCACACCCGTGGGGGCGTTGGGCGAGGTCAGAAAAAACGCGCGAGCCTTGGAAGCGGCGATACGCTCGAGCGGTAGACGCATCGTGCGGTCAAACTCGATGACGAGGCTACCGGCATCTTGGATTCCGACGAGGACGGGATAAAGCGAATAACTGGGAAACGTAAATCCGGCAGCGGCCTCGCGGGTGCAGAACGTGCGCACGAGCAGATTGAGGATGTCGTCGGAACCGTTGCCGACGATGACGTTTTCCGCGGTGAGGCTATGGCCGTGATGCGCGGCGATGGCGGCGCGGAGCGGCGCGCTCTTGGGGTTTGGGTAAAGGCGGAGCGAAGTACCGTCGTCCCCGATCTCACGCCGCAGCGCTTCGGCGACGCGCGGACTCGGCGGATACGGGCATTCGTTGGTGTTGAGTTTCACCCAGCCGGGCTCAATCGGTTGAAGGCCGGGCGTGTAAGCATGGAGCGAAGCCACATGCGGGAGGGCGAGAGACGAAAGAGCGGGCATGGAATGATTCAGGAAAACTGAGCCGGATTGAATTACTCGGTACGAATCCGCACGGAACGACCGTGGGCGTCGAGCCGCTCCATCGCCGCAAAGGCGGCGACGACCGGAGCGCCGCGTTTCACGCTGGCGCGGTCGTAGCGGATGAGGCTGGTGCGGCGTTGAAAATCGGCGACACGCAGGCCGCTGAAAAAACGTCCCGCGCGGCCCGTCGGCAGCACATGACTGGGACCGGCCGTGAAATCGCCGAGCGCGGTCGGCGTGAAATTGCCCAACATAATCGCACCAGCCGTGGTGATGGCTTTAGTGAGCGTCTTAGCGGACGATTCTTTGACGAGGAGTTCGAGGTGTTCGGGCGCGACGTAGTTGGCGATCTCGGCGGCTTGCGCGAGCGTGTCGACTTGGACGGCGAGCCAACCCTCTGCGAGGACGCGGGCGGTTTTCTCGGAGCGCGTCAGCGTCGGCAGCTGCGCCTGTACTTCGGCGGCAATGGCGGCGATGATTTTGGCGGAGGTGCCGACAAGGTAGATTTTTTCGCGACCGGAGCCATGTTCGGCTTGGGCGAGAAGATCGGCGGCGGCGAAATCCGCGCGCGCAGTGTCATCGGCGATGATCATCACTTCGCTCGGGCCGGGGAGTGAATCCACGCCGACGTGACCGAAGACTTGGCGTTTGGCCTCGCAGACGTACGCGTTACCGGGCCCGTAAATTTTATCAACGGCGGGAATGCTTGAAGTGCCGTAAGCCATGGCCGCGATGGCCTGAACACCACCAATGCGATAGACTTCGTCGACACCGATCAGGTGCAACGCGGCGAGCAGGCCGTCGGCGACTTTGCCATAAGAATTGGAGGGTGTGAACACAGCGATCTGCGGGCAGCCGGCGATCTTGGCGAGGGTGGCGGTCATGAGGACCGTGGAAACGAGCGGGACTTGGCCGCCGGGTACGTAGAGGCCGACGCGCCGGATGGGGTCGAATTTTTCGCCTACGAGTGCGCCTTGGGGATTTTTTGCCGTCCAATTTTTGGCGAGGCCATGGCGGTTAAAGGCAACAATACTAGCGTGGGCGGCGACGAGCGCACGACGCTCGGCGGGCGGAAGTCGCTTGGCGGCAGCCGCGATATCGGCGGGCTTGAGGCGGAATTCTTTGGCGCGAAGTTTGGCACCGTCGAATTTGGCGGCGTAGTGGCTCACCGCTTCGTCACCGCGTTGGCGGACATCGGCCAGGATGGCGGTGACCGCATCACTGATCTCACGGGGCACGTTCGAACCGCGACAGAACGCGGCGAGATCGTCGGTGAAATTTTTATCGGAGATGGCTAGAGTGCGCATAGTTCAAAAAAAGTTTTTGAGAAATAAAGGACGTGAATAAAAATTTCCACTCCCCTGCCCGCTCAGCGATGCGACAGCGCCGGAACGGCGAAGAAGGTAGCGGGAAAGGTTTCATTCACGGTGATTTTATCGAAGGTGATCGTGACGGTCTGAGATTTACCTTGGGCGTTCGGCGTGAGGGTGATGATTTTTTCGGGAAAACGGACCGCATTGACGGTGATCTCACCTTGTTCGCGGATCGAGCCGCCAGCTTCGGTTTCGGTCAGCTGCAGGCGGCCCGTGGCGACGTCAAAGTAACGGGTGAAAATAATAGTGGGCGCGTGGATGAAGACGATTTTTTGACAGGCAACTCCATCGAGGGTGACCGGACCTAGATCTTCGATCCGCCCACCCTGTAGCTCGAGGCCGCGGAAAAAAGCTAGATTCTCGTACGTGTTAGCGCGCAGACGTTTCACCTGTTCAATGGAGAGAAGCGATTGGCGCCATTGGCTCGCGTCGTTTGGGGCTTGTTGGCGTTGCCAGGCCTCGTAGTCGTCGAGCGCAGTCTGCTCGAGGGCTTTTTCGTAGGTGATCGTGATACGTTGCTGGGCGGGCTTTTGGAAAACAATTTCCACGGAGGCCCGCGTTTGTTTCGACGCATCAACGGGGTCGACCGTAACGAGCGTGCCGACGAAACGGAGGGAACGCACAGCGCTCAGGGCGGCTTCGTCGCCGATGAAGGCCCGCGCGCGCGCGATGATCTCGGGCTCCGCGTGCGCCTTGGCCACGAGAAACCAGGAAGCGACACAGAGCACGAAACGGCAAAGGTGATTCGTGGTCATGGGCGCGTGAGGGTTGAGATCTTAGCGGCTAGTGGTCGCAGCGGTTAAGACCCCATCACTCCCACTCGATGGTCGCAGGCGGCTTGGAACTGATGTCCAACACGACGCGACTTACGCCGCGGACTTCGTTGGTGATACGACTGGAAATTTTCTGCAACAAATCGTGCGGCAATTTCGCCCAATCGGCCGTCATGGCATCGATGCTTTCAACGATACGGAGCGCAATCACGTAGTCGTACGTGCGTTCATCGCCGAAGACCCCGACGGTTTTGACGGGCAGAAACACCGCGAACGATTGCCACACCTTCCAGTAATAACCCGACGCCATCATTTCGTCTTGGAGCACGGCGTCGGCGTTGCGGAGGATTTCGAGATTTTCAGCAGTAATGCTGCCCATCACGCGCACGCCCAGGCCAGGACCAGGGAACGGCTGGCGCCACACGACTTCTTTCGGCAAACCGAGTGCGGCGCCGACGTGACGGACTTCGTCTTTAAACAGTTCACGCAGGGGCTCGATGAGTTTGAGCTTCATGCGCGCAGGCAAGCCCCCGACGTTGTGGTGCGTCTTGATGAGCGAGGCGGGATTGCCGGCGATAGAAACGCTCTCGATCACGTCGGGATACAACGTGCCTTGGCCGAGAAATTCCGCGCGGCCCTTGATGGACTTCAGCGTCTGCTCGAACACTTCGACGAAGGTGCGGCCGATGATTTTACGTTTCTGCTCAGGGTCCGTAATGCCTTTGAGGCGGCGTAAAAAGAGCGACGCCGCGTCGACGACACGCAGATCAATTTTGAAGTTCCGCTGGTAGAGCGCCTCGACGTAGTCGCGCTCACCTTTGCGGAGCAGGCCGTTGTCGACGAAGACGCAGGTGAGTTGCTTACCGATGGCCTTGTGTAGCAGCGCCGCGGCGACGGAGGAATCCACGCCGCCCGAGAGACCGAGCAGCACGCGGCCCTTGCCGACTTTGGCGCGGATATCAGCGACGGAATGCGCGATAAAATCCTTGGTTGTCCAATCCTGCGCAGCGCCGCAGATGCTAACAAGAAAGTTGCGGATCATGTCCACCCCGCGCTCGGTGTGGAAAACTTCAGGATGAAATTGGATGCCGTAAAAACCGCGTTTCTTATCCTCGATGCCGGAGAAAGCCGAGTTGTCCGAAACTGCGGTGGCGACGAAACCGGGCGGCAACACCGTGAGTTTATCGCCGTGGGAGTTCCAGATTTTGAGCGTGCGCGGGAGGCCGGCGAAAAGTTTGCCGGGCTTGCGGATAGAGAGTTGGCCGAGGCCGTATTCGCGGGCTTTGCTGTGGGCGACTTTGCCGCCGAGAAAGTGCCCCATCAGTTGCACCCCGTAGCAGATGCCGAGAATCGGAATCCCGAGTTTGAAAATCTCTACATCGGGATGCGGCGCGGTTTTCGCATATACGCTTTGGGGGCCGCCGGACAAGATGATGCCGACCACGCCATCGGCCTTGAGCTGCGCCGCGGGCGTGGAGTAGTGGTAGATTTTCGAGTAAACTTGGCACTCACGAATGCGGCGGGCGATGACTTGCGTGAGCTGCGAACCGAAGTCGAGAACAGCGATGGTCTGAGGCATGGAATAAGGCGAAAGTCGCGTGGGTTGAAAGTTAGGAGAAAACACGAACGCCGGGGGCGTCGTCAAATGCGGCCTCAGAATTTCAAGCGCGTGTTTTCATGCGCGCAACGCGGGCAAGGGCATAACTCAGACCCCAGGCTCGCGGTGTAAAGTTGATCACAGCGGATGCAGTGAAACGTCGTCTTCCGGCGCTCGCGTTCGAATCGGCGGTAATCGCGCCGATCATAGTAAAACCACAGGCCGAGAAAAATTGCCGCCACCAGCAGACAGTAAAAAACGGCGGCGCCGGTGAAATCAAACATGCCCTTGAACTTGGACGCGGCGCGGCGGGCGGCGCAAGGATTTCAATGAAACTCTCATCTGGCGCGAATGCCCTATTCGAGCGCAGAACCGACTGCATTCTCGCGTCACCTTTGAGAAAAATAAAAAACGCGCCGACAGTGACGTCGGCGCGTTGAAGTGAAGCTGAGACTGATTTTAGCCAGCCTCGGGGTGGGCCAGCTTAGGCTTTGGCGTCGCCTTCAGCCGCGGGAGCAGATTCAGCGACTTCAGCGGCAGCGGCGGCCTTGGGGGCTTTGGCTTTCTTGGCTTTGGCGGGCTTTTTGGCCTGCTTGTAGCCTGGGTCATCGGCCTTTACGAACTCGATGAGCGCCATTTCAGCGGCGTCGCCGGTGGAACGTGGTCCGAGTTTGTAAATACGGGTGTAACCGCCGGCACGATTGGCGAAGTCCTTGTATTTCTCATTGAAGAGAAGGGTGATCGCATTCTCGTCGCGCACGTCGGCCAAGGCCAGACGGCGCAGGTGAATGGCATCCTTCTTGTCAGTCTTCAACGCGGCTTTTTTGGCCTTGGTGATGACTTTCTCGATGAACGGACGCAGGGCTTTAGCCTTCGTGAAGGTGGTTTGGATCCGGCCGTGGGTGATGAGTGAGACGGCCATGTTGGCCATCATCGCCTTACGGTGCGGAGCGGTTACGCCAAGGGAGGCGTGGTGTTTATTGTGACGCATGGTCGGTGTGTTTTAGATCGGCGCACGATCGGCAATCTGGTCGCAGCGTAGGGCGACACAGACGGCGCGGGCGCCAAAAAGGAATTAGGCTTCTTTCTTGGTCTCGAGGAGGCGCTCGTCGAACTTCATGCCAAGCGAGAGGCCGAGGGCTTCGAGCTTGTCCTTGATTTCGTTGAGCGACTTCTTGCCGAAGTTGCGGTATTTGAGCATCTCCTGCTCAGACTTCATCGCGAGTTCGCCGACGGTGGTGATATTCGCGTTGTTCAAGCAGTTGGCGGCGCGGACGGAGAGTTCGATCTCGTTGACCGACATGTTGAGGAGTTTGCGGAGCTTGTTCTGCTCTTCGCTGACCTCGGACTGTTGGTTTTCGAATTCGTAGGTCTCTTCGCTGACGCGATCGAAGACGTCGAGGTGATGCTTCAGGATCGAGGCGGACTGTTTGAGGGCGTCATCGGGGGTGATGCGGCCATCGGTCCAGATCTCGAGAATGAGTTTGTCGTAATCGGTGATTTGACCCACGCGGGTGGCTTCGACCGAGTATTTGACGAGGCGGACAGGCGAGAAGAGCGAGTCGATCGGAATGACGCCGATGGCTTGTTCTTCTTTTTTGTTTTGCTCGCCAGGATAGTAGCCGCGGCCGGTCTTGATCTCGACCTCGGCTTCGAAATTGCGTTTCGTGTCGAGGGTGCAGATGACTTGGTCGGGGTTTACGATGGTGATGTTGGCATCGGCCTGAATGTCGGCGGCCGTGACGGGGCCGACCTTGTTGGCTTTGACGGTGAGGTGGATGGTCTCGCGTTTGTGCGACACGATGAGAACCTTTTTAAGGTTCAGCACGATGTCGGTGACGTCTTCGACGACACCATCGATGGATTGGAACTCATGATTCACGCCATCAATTTTGATGGAGGAGATGGCCGCACCTTCGATGGAGCTGAGGAGAACACGACGGAGGGAGTTGCCGACCGTGTGACCGTAGCCGGCCTCGAAAGGCTCGGCGATAAACTTCGCGTAGGTAGGCGTGGAGCCTTCCTCGATTTTGGTGAGCTTGCTAGGGAGTTCGAACTTTCCGAGGCGTTTGGGCATGGTGATGAACTCTGACGAGTTAAGAAGAAGTTAAGGAGGGAGGCAAAAAAAACTCAGAAGCGCGAGTAGAACTCGACGATGAGCTGTTCGTTGATGTTTTGATCCATTTCGTCGCGCTTGGGCAGACGAACGACCGCGGCCTTGAAGGCTTCGGCGTTGAGAGTGAGCCAACCGGGGACGTTACGAATGCGGTTTTCCTCGAGGTTGCGGGTGGCAAACTGGCGGGAAGCCGGAGCGTTCTTGACCTCGATTTCGTCGCCGGGTTTCACGCTGTAGCTGGAGATGTCCAGCTTGCGACCGTTGACGCGGATGTGGCCGTGATTGACGAATTGGCGGGCAGCAGCGCGGCTCTTGGCGAGACCGAGTAGATACACGACGCTGTCAAGGCGGGTCTCGAGGAGCTGCATGAAACGCTCGCCGGTGACGCCGCGCTCGCGTTTAGCGATCTCGAAGGTGCGACGGAATTGGCGCTCAAGGAGGCCATAGACGTAGCGGAGCTTCTGTTTCTCGCCGAGGCCGACCGAGTATTCGGAGACCTTGCGGCGGGACTTAGGGCCATGCTGGCCGGGAGGATAGTTGCGACGCTCGAGCGCCTTGGCGGAGCCAAGCAGATGCACGCCAAAACGGCGGCTGATGCGGGTGGTAGGACCTGTGTAACGAGCCATGGTCGGAAATATTGAGTGTTAAATAAGAGGAAACGAGGTGCTCAGACGCGACGGCGTTTGCGTGGACGGCAACCGTTGTGCGGGATGGGCGTGACGTCGATAATCGAGGTGATCTCGAGACCGATCGCTTGGAGGGCGCGGACCGCGCTATCGCGACCGAGACCGGGACCAGAGATACGGATGACCACATCCTTGAGGCCGTGGGACATCGCGTTGCGCGCGGCGTCTTGGGCGACGATCTGAGCGGCGTAGGCCGTGGACTTACGCGAACCGCGGAAGTTGCACTTGCCGGCGCTGGACCAGGCGATGACGGCGCCCTTGTGGTCGGTGATGGAGACGATCGTGTTGTTGAAGGAGGCGAGAACGTTGGCGACACCGGAGGTGACGTTTTTAGAACCCTTGGCCTTACGAACTTTGATCGTGCCGATTTCCTCTTTAAGGAGTTCTTCAGCCGTGGGCTGACGAGCGACACCACCGATGAGTTCGACCGGGGCAGCCTTGGCTTCCGGCGCGTGAGCGACGGGGGCAGCCGCGGGGGCTTCGGCAGCGGGCGCGGTAGCGTCAGCGGGGGCAGCAGCCTTAGGGGCCTTTGCTTTCGGAGCCTTGGCGGGCTTAGATTCGCCAGCGGCTGCAGCAGCCTTGACGGGTTTTTCCTTCTTGGGAGCGGACTTTTCTTCGGCCATGTGAGTGTAAGATTAAACTTCCTTAGCTTTGGTGACACCAACGGTCTTGCGCGGGCCCTTGCGGGTGCGGGCGTTGGTGCTGGTGCGCTGACCGCGCACGGGGAGGCTGCGACGATGGCGAACGCCACGGTAGCAATTGATCGCTTGGAGGCGCTTGAGATTGGCGGTGTGGTCGCGACGAAGATCGCCTTCAACGATCCACTTGTGATCGGTGATCACGTGGAGGATTTTATTGAGCTGTTCTTCGCTCAGATCTTGGGCGCGGAGGTCGGGATCGATGCCGACTTCTTTGACGATAATGTCAGCGCGTTGGGGACCGATACCGTAAATGTAACGGAGGGAGAACGCGATTTTCTTCTTCGCGGGGATTTCGACGCCGAGGAGACGTGGCATAGTATAATGGGTTGGTGTTAGAGAATTGAGAGTGAGGAAACAGAAATAGAAAAATTATTGTGGGCGCGGGATCGTGAGGATCTCGGGGCCGCTATCTGAAGTGAGCACCGTGTGTTCGAAATGCGCGGAGGGCTGACCGTCGGAGGTGACGTGAGTCCAACCATCGGCTAGGGTCTTAGTCTTAAAACCGCCCAGGTTAACCATGGGCTCGATCGCGAGCGTCATGCCGGGCTTGATTTTTTCGCCGGAACCGCGCCGACCGAAGTTGGCGATCTCTGGCGGTTCATGCATCGCGGTGCCGACGCCGTGGCCAACCATATCGCGGACGACGCTGAAGCCGTGACTTTCGCAGTGGGTCTGAATCGCATGCGAGATGTCGCCGATGCGATTGCCGACTTGCGCTTGCCGGATGCCGAGGTCGAGGGCTTCGCGCGAGACGCGGAGAAGTTTTTCGAGGGCGGGCGAAATCGGGCCAACCGGCAGCGTGGCGGCGTTGTCGCCGACGTAGCCGTCATACCACACGACGATGTCGAGTGAGACGATATCACCTTCGCGTAAAACGCGCCGGAGCGACGGAATGCCGTGTACGACTTCTTCGTTGACCGAGATGCAGGTGTGCGCCGGATAGCGGCGGGAACCGTGCTGATAACCGAAACAGGCGCTGCGCGCGCCCAAGCGAGCGATCCAATCGCGGCCTGCTTCCTCCAAATCCTGCGTTGTGACACCGGGGCGAACGAGGGGCTTGATTTGATCAAGCACCGTCGCGGCGATGGCACAGGCCTCGCGCATTTTAGCGATACCGATTTTGTCTTTGATCGGGATCATGCAGCGAGTGCGGCCTCATCTTTTTGGAGGAGGCCTAAGGTGCGATAGTGTTCGATGAGCGATGCCGAGGCATCAGGGGCGGCATAAACGGCGACGAGGTTTTCGTCGCGAGCGTCCATCCATTCGTCGAACACCAAAGCTTGGAGCAGCGTAGCCGGGAAGTCCGTAAGGACAAATCCCGCATCAGGTTTGCGCGCAAAGAACCACTTTCGCAACGAGGCGAGAGTAGCGGCTTCAGTCGCCGCGGCGGAGCCGGGGCGGCGCGAAATCTCCCGGCGCGACAGGCCGGCGGGAGAGACGTGCTCAATGTGCAAAGAACGGTCCAAGTTCATCAGGTTTTCGGAGTGAAAAGCAGCTGAACCGAGGAGAATGATTTTGGCTTTAGCGGGAGGTCCGCCAAGCGCGTAGAGGTCGTTGATGGAGGCCATCGAGACCCGAGTAAAGAACTTATTTGACGAAGTGGCGGTAGGCGGCGATGACGACGCCCAACACCAACAAACCGAGCATGGGCAGCGCGAGCTTGATGATAGCATCGGAGCTGAGCGCGTCGCCCGTCATCCCTTGCGGGTTGGCGCTGCGAGCGCGGATACGGCCTTTCTTGAGGAAACCGTCGTAATGACGCTGCAAGAGGAAGGTCTCGATCTGGCGCATGGTGTCGAGAATGACGCCCACGGTGATCAACATGCCCGTGCCGCCAAAGAAGATGGCGATACGTTGAGGAACGTTGAGTTCGAAAAGGAGCACATCAGGCATGACGGCAATAACGGTCAGGAAGATCGCACCCGCCAGGGTGAGACGGGTCATGATGAAATCGAGGAATTGGGCGGTGGGTTCGCCCGGACGCACACCGGGGATATAACCGCCATACTTCTTGAGGTCGTCAGCGATCTGGATCGGTTTAAACATCACGGATACCCAGAAATAGCTGAAAAACATGATCAGCACGGTATCGATCAGGTAGTAACTCCAATGACCGCGCAGGAGGTTTTGCGAAATCTCGATCAAGAACTTGATGTTAAAGGCCGCGCCGAGTTGAGAGAAGATCTGCTGTGGGAAGAGCAAGATGGCGCTGGCGAAGATGACGGGCATGACGCCCGAGTAGTTGACCTTGAGCGGGAGGAAGGAGCTTTGGCCGCCCATGACTTTATTGCCCACCACGCGCTTGGCGTATTGGACCGGGATCTTGCGCTGGCCTTGCACGACCATGATAATACCCATCGTCACGGCGACGAAGAGGACTCCCATAACGACGGCTTGCGGCAGACCGAGGCTTTGACCCGTGCCGACCGGACGGAAGAACAAATCGTAGGTGGCGACCGCCGCATTGGGAATATCGGCCAAGATACCGACGGTGATGAGCAAAGAGACGCCATTACCGATGCCGCGCTGGGTGATCTGCTCGCCGAGCCACATCAAGAGCATGGTGCCGGCGGTCATGAAGATCACCGAGGTGATCAAAAATCCAAGTTTATCGACCACGACAATGGCTCCGTAGACATTCTCATCGTATCCGGGGAAAAGACGGGCCGGTTGTTCGAGCGCCCAAATAAGGAGCGTACCCTGCACTAAGCAGATGATCACCGTCGCATAACGCATGTACTGCGTGAGCTTCTGGCGACCGACATCACCTTCTTGTTGGAGACGGCTCAAAGCGGGAACGACCGCCGTCATGAGCTGGAAAATGATCGAGGCGCTGATGTAGGGCATAATGCCCAAAGCAAAAATTGCACCTTTCACGAGCGCGCCGCCCGTGAACATGTTGTAGAGACCAACGAGGGCCCCACCCGTGCCGCCGGCTTGTTCGGCAAAGAACTTCTGCAGCGGTGCCGGATCGATGCCGGGCAACGGGATGTGCGCACCGACGCGCGCAACGAACAGCAGCGAGAGCGTGTAGAAAATACGCGAGCGGAGCTCGGGGATTTTCAGCGAATTCGTGAAGGCGGAAAACATTGCGATGAGGCGAAGGACTGGAGGACGCGGACTTGGGGGAAAGACAAGAAAAGCGCGCCCGGAGGCGCGCTCAGTCTGAATTAGGCGACAATGGCTTGGCCACCGGCTTTTTCGATCTTGGCTTTGGCGGATTCGGAGAATTTCGACGCGGTCACTTTGAGGGCACGGGTGATTTCACCGTCGCCGAGGACTTTGAGGAATTTCTCGTCGTGACGCACAAGACCGGCGTTGGCCAGCACCGTGACGTTGACTTCGGTGATAGTGGCATCGAGACGGGCGAGATCGCCGACGTTGACGATGATCGGTTCCACGCGGAAAGCCGCTTGGTTAAAACCGCGGTGCGGGAGTTTGCGGTAAAGGGGCATCTGGCCGCCTTCGAAACCGGGACGGATGCTGCCGCCGGAACGGGCCGTCTGGCCCTTGCCGCCGCGACCGGAGGTCTTGCCGTGGCCGCCGCCTTCGCCGCAACCGACGCGCTTCTTGCGGTGAATGGCACCGACAACGTTCTTGAGTTCGTGGAGTTTCATAGGAGTTCCTGTTTAGGGGGCGCCCGGTCCGCCCGATGGCGAGACCGGACTCGGATGTGTAACAATTAAATTAAGCCGACTTACGGATGGTCGTGATGTCTTCGGACGTACGGAGTTGTTGGAGGGCCGCCAGGGTGGCGTTCACGACGGCGATGTGGTTATTAGAACCCATCGACTTGGTCAGGACGTTTTTGACGCCCGCCGCTTCGAGGACCGCGCGCACACCGCCGCCGGCGATAAGACCGGTACCGGGCGAAGCGGGTTTGAGGAGAACTTTGCCGCCATCGTATTCACCGAAGACGTCATGGGAGATCGTGTCGCCCTTGAGCTTCACGCTGACCATGTGCTTGTGGGCGTTGGCGGTGCCTTTCTTGATGGCGTCGGGGACTTCGTTGGCCTTGCCGTAGCCGATGCCAATCTTGCCCTTGCCGTCGCCGACGACCGCGAGCGCAGCGAAGCTGAACCGGCGACCACCTTTGACGACCTTGGCGCAGCGATTAATGAAGACGACTTTTTCGATCATCGCGGTGCCGTCGGCCGACAGGGTCGGCTTATTACGGTCATCACGACGGGGGCCGCGGGGGCCGCCGCCACCGGGGCCATCACGGCGGGGGCCGCGCTGGCCGCGCTCGCCCGCACGGGCTGGAGCAACCGCGGGAGCGGCAGAATCAGAAGGGGGAACGGGAGAAACGGGTTCAGTGCTCATAGGCGCGGGATTAGAATACAAGGCCACCCTCGCGGGCGGTGTCGGCGAAGGCTTTGACCTTGCCATGATAGAGCGCACCACTGCGGTCGAACACCACAGAGGTGATACCGGCGGCTTTCGCTTTAATCGCGAAGGCTGTGGCGAGGGCTTTAGCTCCGGCGATATTGGCGCCGAGCTTTTGCTTGCGCAGCTCGGGATCGAGGGTCGCAAGGAAAACCACGGTTGTGCCGAGATCGTCGTTGATCGCTTGGGCGTAGATATTTTGGCCGCTGAATTTCACGCTGAGGCGTGGACGGAGGGCCGTGCCGACGACCTTTTTGCGGATGCGCCAGCGACGTTTCTGGAGGAGCTGGGCTTTGTAGATAGTGTTCATGGGTATGGTCCCTGAAATGAGTTTTAGAAGGAGGATTAGGCGACCGTCTTGCCTTCTTTGCGGCGGACGCGTTCGCCAACGATACGGACACCTTTGCCTTTGTAGGGCTCGGGCGGGTAATAGCTACGGATCTCAGCGGTCACGGCGCCGACCAGCTGCTTATCGCAGCCTTCGACTTTGACCTTGGTGCCATCGACGACGGTAATTTTGATACCTTCGGGGATGTTCATGAGGATCGGGTGCGAGTAACCGAGCGCTAGGTCGAGTTGCTTGCCCTTAAGATTGGCTTTGAAACCGACGCCTTGGATTTCAAGATCCTTGCTGTAGCCTTCGGTGACGCCTTTGACCATGCCGGCGACAATCGAGCGTACCGTGCCATACATGGCATTGGCGAAGCGCGAGTCTTCCGTAGGGGCGAAGGTGACTTTTTGGTCAGCGACGGTGATTTTGACGACGGGAGCGAAAATCTTGGAGACTTTGCCCTTGGGGCCCTCGACGAGGACGGTCGTGTTGGTGATCCCGACTTTAACTTTGTCGGGAATGAGAACGGGTTGTTTGCCGATGCGGCTCATGGTGCGGGCGGGTTACCAAACGTTGCAGATCAATTCGCCGCCGGCTTTATTGCGGCGACAGTCGGCGTCCTTCATGAGGCCCTTCGACGTGGAAATAATGGCGATACCGAGGCCGTTGAGGACGCGGGGGATTTCGCTATAAGAGGAATAAATGCGGCGGCCGGGGGTCGAGGTGCGGTTGATCGCGGTGATGGCGGGAGCGCCGTCCACATACTTCATCTTTACGACGAGCGTTTTGTGGCCTTGGGCGTCGACGCCGTCTTTGAAGTCGGAGATATAACCTTCGGCTTTAAGAATGCCGGCGATGGCGGCCTTGAGTTTGGAATGCGGGGAAACGCACTCGTCGAGACGGGCCTGGCTGGCGTTGCGCAGGCGCGTGGTGAAATCACTGATCGGGTCGGTCATGGTGGATGTTGGTTTAGGGCCGACGGGTCATATCCGACGCGCTTGCAGCGCGCAAACTCCCGCCGACAATTAAAATATTACCAGGAAGATTTCGTGACGCCGGGGATTTTGCCGGCGAGAGCGAGTTCGCGGAATTGGATACGGGACACGCCGAACTTGCGGATGAAGGCGCGAGGACGACCGCTCATCGAGCAGCGGTTCTTGATGCGCACGGCCGAGGCGTTGCGCGGCATCTTCTGGAGCTTCTTGGAAGCGGCGAAGAATTCTTCGTCGGTGGTGGCAGGATTGTTGAGGGTGGCCTTGAGCTCGGCGCGTTTAACGGCGTGCTTGGCGACGAGGGAGATGCGCTTCTTGTTGCGCTCGATGGCAGATGTCTTGGGCATGGCAGTAAGGATTAAGCGGCGGTCTTGGACTCGGTGCGGCGGAAGGGCATACCGAGGAGTTTCAACAACTCGCGGCCTTCGTCGTCGTTCGTGGCGGTGGTGACGATGGTGATATCGAGACCCATGGTCTTCTTCACATTTTCGACGGTGATTTCCGGGAAAATGGTGAAGTCGTTGACGCCGAGATTGTAGTTGCCTTGGCCGTCCAGCTTCGGGGGGACGCCGCGAAAATCGCGGATGGTGGGCAGGGAAACGGCGAGCAAGCGATAGAGGAATTCCCACATCGAGTTACCACGCAGGGTCACGCGGCAGCCAACGACTTGGTTTTCGCGGAGTTTGAAATTCGAAATGGCCTTGCGGGATTTCGTAAGGACGGGCTTTTGGCCGGCGATGGCACCGAGATCGCGTTGGATATCGGCGATTTGGTTCTTGTCGGCTTCGGCATCGATACCGGTGTTCAGGCTGACCTTGAGGATCTTAGGCACCTGATGTTTATTGGTGTAGCCGCGGCTTTTCATTAGCGCGGGGAACACCTGCTCGGTATAGGTTTTTTTGAGAGTGGGAACGTAGCTCATGGTATGGGTCACCGGATTTCCGACCCGGCGGCGTAAAGGTGAGTGTTTGGTGGAAAAACGGTCAGTAGGTCAGGTACGCCGCCGGATTGGCAAGCGCGCAATGGATCAGGCGGCCGCTGGCGCGGGTTTCTTGCGTTTGCTGGCATCAAACACAGCCTTGAGCATCAAGTTCGAGATGTGGACCGTGCCTTCACGCTCGACGATGGCGCCCTGGGGGTGCTCGGTGGATTTCTTGAGGTGGCGCTTCATCATGGCGACGCCTTCGATACGGGCACGTTGGCTGGTGGCAACGACTTCGAGGACTTTGCCTTCCTTGCCCTTGTGGGAGCCGGCGATGACGACGACGTGGTCGTTACGTTTAATGTGGAATTTCAGGGCCATGGTCAGAGAACCTCCGGAGCGAGGGAAATGATCTTCATGAAGTTTTTCGCACGCAGTTCGCGGGCGACGGGGCCGAAGATACGGGTGCCCTTGGGATTATTGGTGGCATCGATGATAACGATGGCATTGCTGTCGAAACGAAGGTAGCTGCCATCCGCGCGGCGGACGGGAGCTTTGGTGCGGACGACGACGGCTTTAACGACTTCACCTTTTTTGACGGTAGCTTCGGTCGCGCTGGACTTGATGTGGACGGTGATCACATCACCGACGCCGGCGGTGGTGGTGATCTGGCCTTTTTTGCTGATCATCGCAGCCTTGCGCGCGCCGGTATTATCGGCGACTTCGAGAATGGAACGCAGTTGGATCATTGGATCTCCTGTAGTTTAAAGGGTGGATTTAGAATCAAGCCTTAGGGGCCGCCGGGGCGGTCGCTGTGGTCTTGGTGGGAACTTGGGCGGCGACGTCGTTTTCGCTGATGGCGACGGCGTCGGTGGTGACGGCGCTCTGAACCACGCTGACGATGCGCCAGCGCTTCAAGCGGCTGAGGGGGCGCGTTTCCATGATCTCGACCTTGTCGCCGACCTTGGTCTCATTCTTCTCGTCGTGCACATGCACAACCGTCTTGCGGTTGATGACCTTGTGGTAGAGCGGGTGCGGGGTCTTGTAGGGAATCGTGACCTTGATCGACTTGTCGCCAGAGCGACTGGTGACGAATCCGATGATGGTCTTGCGCGTGTTGCGCGAACCGGGAGTGGCGGATGACATGGCGGGAATAGGTTAGTGCCTAGGGCGCGTTAAGCGGCAACCGGGGCGGATTTCTTCTTAGCGTTGAGAACGGTTTCAAGACGCGCGATATCTTTACGATACGAGCGAAGCAGATGGGGCTTCTCGACCTGACCGGTCTGCTTGCGCAGACGCAGTTGGAGGAGTTGCTCGCGGGTCTCGCGGAGCTTGGTGGTGATCTCGGCAGGCGAGAGGGCGCTGATTTCTTTGGCGGTCATGGCGACGAATGTGGTTTAAAGGTTATAACCTCAAACGGCGGCACCATCGCGAACGATGAAGCGGCAGTGGAAGGGCAGTTTGGCGTCAGCGAGGCGGAAAGCCTCTTTAGCGACGGTGACGGAGACACCGGCGAGTTCGAAAAGGACGGCGCCGGGCTTGATCACGGCAACGTAGTACTCGACTGGACCTTTACCCTGACCCATACGCACTTCTTGCGGCTTTTTGGTGACGGGCTTATGCGGGAATACGCGGATCCAGAGTTTACCTTTGCGCTTGAGGTGGCGCGAGATGGTGACGCGAGCGGCTTCGATCTGCTGGCCGGTCATGGGACCACGGGTCAGAGATTGGAGGCCGAATTCTCCGAAGGCGAGAGTGTTGCCGCGCTTGGCATTGCCAGCGCGGGAGCCTTTCATCACTTTGCGGAATTTGGTGCGGGCGGGTGCTAGAGCCATGGGAGTTTTCTCCTAAATTGTTTGGTGACGGAAGAGGTGCTTAGGTAGCGGGCTCTTCTTTTTTGCAGATCCAGCATTTGACGCCGATCTTGCCGTAGAGGGTGAGGGCTTCAGAGAAGCCGTAGTCGATATTTTCGCGGAGGGTGTGCAATGGCACGCGGCCTTTGCGCTGCCACTCGCGGCGAGCGATGTCCGTGCCACCGAGGCGGCCGGAGCATTGGATACGGATACCTTCGGCGCCGAGGGCCATGGCCATTTCGACGGCCTTTTTCATGGCGCGGCGGAAGGCAATACGGCGCTCGAGCTGGAGGGCAACGTTCTCGGCCACCAGCTGGGCTTCGATCTCCGGCTTCTTCACCTCTTGGATGTCGAGCAGGATTTCTTTACCGGTTAACTTGGCGAGGTCGGCCTTGATGTTTTCGACTTCGGCGCCTTTGCGGCCGATGACGATACCAGGACGCGCGGTGTAAATCTTGACGCGGACGCGGTTCGAGGCGCGCTCGATGAAGATGCGCGGCACGGAGGCCTGCTTCAGCTTCGCCATGAGCGAGTCACGGATGAGCTGGTCTTCGAGGAGCAGCTTCGGGAATTCCTTCTTGGTGGCAAACCAGCGGGACTGCCAGTTGCGGCGAACGGCGAGACGGAAGCCGATAGGATTTGTCTTTTGGCCCATGGTGGTGAGTTAGTTGGTGTTGCCGTCGGAGAGGACGATACGAATGTGGGACATCTTCTTACGGCGGGGCATCGCGGTACCGCGAGCGCCGGCCTTGAAGCGCTTGAGGACGGGACCGTTCTCAATGATGGCGCTTTTCACGGTGAGGGAATCAGCCGAGAGGTTGTTGTTGTTTTCCGCGTTCGCGATGGCGCTCTTGAGCGTCTTGACGATCAGAGCCGCGGACTTGCGCGGGATGAGCGTCAAATATTCGACGGCTTCAACGGCCTTGCGGCCTTGAATGGTGCGGGCTACTTCGCGCACCTTTTTAGGTGACATGCGCGCGTAGCGTGTGAGGGCTTGGACTTCCATGGTGGGTTGAGGAGGATTCCGACTTTTGGATCGGCGATAGTAGTGGGGCGTGAGCCCTACCCTACCCTTTGGGTTGGTTTACGAATTAAGATTTAAGAACTTTGACGGCGACGTGGTCGCCGGCGCGGATGGTTTGATGAGGCTGGAGGCCGACAATGAGTGCGGCGGCAGCTTGGGGACGAAGATCAACCAGAACGAGCTCACCGACCGCGATAGTGCCGCGGGTCACGCGACAGATCATCCCGGAGCGCAAGCCCGCGTTGTAACCCGAGTCCAAGAGGATCAAGTCCGCCGAGCGTGCGGCCAGCGTCGAGACGACCACCACCGCGCTCGGCGTCTGCGCGGCGGCAGCCCGTGTTGCGGACAACACGAGCGCAGCGAGCGCAAAACCAGCGATGAAGTGGGAGCGAAGACGCATGGACGGCGGAGGCCTTAGATTTCCTTGCGGGTCATACCACCGTGGCCCTTGAACACGCGGGTGAGCGCGAATTCGCCGAGCTTGTGGCCGACCATATTTTCGGTGACGTAAACGGCGGTGAAAACCTTACCGTTGTGAACGCTGAACGTGTGGCCGATGAAATCGGGCGTAATCGTCGAGCGGCGGGACCAGGTCTGGATGGGCTTCTTAGCGCCGGATTTAACGGCCTTCTCGATTTTTTCGAGCAGGTGGTAATCGACAAAGAAACCTTTTTTGATGGAGCGTGCCATGGTGCGAAGGAGGTAGGGTTACTTACTTCCGACCACGCGGCTTGCGGCCGTTGTGGTGGACAATGATCATGCTGTTGGACTGCTTGGAGCGGCGGCGCGTTGGGAAACCCTTCGCGAGCTGGCCCCACGGGGAGACGAGCTGTTGACGGCCACCACCACCCTTGGACTTACCCTGACCACCACCGTTAGGGTGGTCGACCGGGTTCATCGCCATACCGCGGACGTGCGGACGGCGGCCGAGCCAACGGCTACGACCGGCCTTGCCGAGAGATTGCTTATTATGGTCGCCATTGCCAACCTCGCCGATGGTGGCGCGGCACTTAGCGTTGACCACACGAAGTTCGCCGGAAGGCATCTTGAGTTGGGCGACGCCATTTTCAACGGCGACGAGCTCAAGGGCGGTGCCGGCAGAGCGAGCGATCTTAGCGCCACGGGTGGGCACGAGCTCGACGCAGTGCAGCAGCGTGGAAGGTGGGATCAGCTCGAGCGGGAAGTTGTTACCGACGTTGAAATCGTTGGTCGTGGCTTTGTTCGAAGCGAAGATCGTGTCGCCGACTTTGAGGCCGTTGGGCGCCAAAATGTAACGCTTCTCGCCATTGGTGTAGGCGATCAGGGCAATGTTCGAGGTGCGATTAGGATCATACTCGAGAGCCTGCACGCGGGCGGGCATGTCGAGGATGTCACGCTTGAAATCGATGACGCGGTACAGCTGTTTGTGACCGCCGCCGCGATGGCGAGAGGTGACGCGACCGTAAACGTTACGGCCGCCAGTCTTGTTCATCGGCTCGGTGAGGCCGCGCAGAGGACGCTCTTTGGAGAGACCTTCGCGCTTGTTCAGCGAGGTGAAGCGGCCGGAGGGCGTGAGAGGGCGAAATGAATGAATAGCCATGGTGGTGGTTCCGTTGGGGAGTTCGTGGTTTAGACGAGCTCGATCTTATCGCCGGCTTTGAGGGTCACGATCGCCTTCTTGAAGTCGGAGGTGACGCTGGGCTGGCCTTGGCGGCTCTTTTTGTTTTTACCGCGGTAGTTTTGCACGTTCACGCGACGCACGGTGACCTTGAAGGTCTCTTCAACGGCGAGGGCGATGGCGTGTTTATTGGCGTTCGGGAAAACCTCGAACGTGTATTGACCGAGCTCGGCGGATTGCTTGTTGGCTTTTTCCGAGAGCAAAACGGTTTTGAGGACGTTGTGGGCGTTCATCAGTTTTTACCTCCGTTGATGCGAGCGATGATGGTCTCGAGCGCCTTGGTGCTAACGATAATTTTTTTGTATTTCGCGAGATCGACCGGGTTGAGCTTGGCTGCTTCCTGGAGATAAACGCGCTCAATGTTGCGAGCAGCGCGAGCCGTGCCGAGGGTGAACGGGGCGTCGACGAGGAGCACCTTGCCGGCGGGCGCGATGCGACCGAGGATCTGGTTAACGCCCTTGGTCTTGCCGGTTTCGGCGATGAATTTCTCGATCACGGCGATTTCGCCAGCCACCGCGCGGTCAAAAAGGGCGCGGCTAAAAGCGAGCGCTTTAACCTTGGCGTTGATCTTCTTGGAGTAATCGCGGGGCTTGGGGCCGAACACGACGCCACCACCGACCCACAAGGGCGAGCGGATGGAGCCGGCACGAGCACGACCGGTGCCCTTTTGGCGCCAGGGCTTTTTGCCGCCGCCACGCACTTCGCCACGAGTCTTCGTGGAGTGGGTGCCTTGGCGGTTATTGGCGTTGATCGCGACGATGACTTCCTTCAGGGCTTGAATACCCTTGTCGCCTTCGAAAGTGGGCAGACCGGCGAAATCTTCTTCGCGACTGGTCGTGCCATCAGAACTGAAAACAGTGAGTTTCATGTTGGTGGCTCCGGGTTACTTAGCGGCTTTGGGTTGACCCTTGATGGCGGAGCGAACGATCACGTCGTCGCCATTGGCACCAGGGATGGCCCCTTTCACAAGGATGAGGTTCTGCTCGGCGATGATTTTCACCACGCGCAGATTTTGCACGGTGCGAGCATCCGTGCCCATGTGACCGGGCATGGCCTGGTTCTTCCAGACGCGACCAGGAGTCTGGCGCATACCGATAGAACCAATGCGGCGATGGAACATCGAACCGTGCGAGGCGGGACCGCCCGCCACACGGAAACGTTTCACGACGCCTTGGAAGCCTTTACCCTTGGTGACGCCACTGACGTCCACGAGCTGACCTTCAGTGAAGGTCGCTACGGTGACGATGTCGCCAACTTTGAGCGTGGGGGCAGCCGAAGAGCGAACTTCGCTGAGCAACCGCGGCGCGGTATCAAGTCCGGCCTTTTTGGCGTGACCTTGTTCACCGGCGGCGGTGTTTTTGGGCTTCTTGGAAGAGAAGCCGATTTGAACAGCGTTATAACCGTCTTTTTCAACGGTTTTAACTTGGACCACTGGGCAGGGTCCGGCTTCAACGACGGTGACGGGGACTAAGACGTTTTGAGCGTCGTAGACCTGCGTCATTCCGAGTTTTTTGCCTAGGAGCGAGGAGATCATGGGCTAAGCGGTAGGTGGAAAGGTTTTCCGTTTAAACGGACCTACTTAAGCGAGGGACCTAGAGGTGCCACTAAAGGCACATAGGCAACTGCTGACTGTAGAGTGAGTGAGTCTGGGTGTTAGACGTTAATGGTGATGTCGACGCCGGAAGGCAGATTGAGCTTCTTGAGCTCGTCGACCGTTTGGGCCGTGGGCTCAATAATATCAATCAGGCGCTTATGCGTGCGGGTCTCGAACTGCTCCATCGACTTCTTGTCCACGTGGGGCGAGCGATTGACGGAGAGTTTTTCGATGCGCGTGGGCAGCGGAATGGGGCCGGAGACACGGGCGCCGGAGCGTTTGGCGGTCTCGACGATGTCCTGAGCTGATTGATCGATCACTCGATAATCGAAGCCCTGGAGTTTGATGCGAATGCGTTGGCCTTTCATGGCGTAAAAGAACGGATAAGTTTAGCTGCGGGCCGGGCCCTTGGCGTTGGTTTCGACAATCTTGGCAAGGAGAGAATTTGGCACCTGTTCAAAGTGCGAAGGCGTGATGCCTGCACTGGCGCGACCCTTGGAGAGGGAGCGAATATCGGTGACGTAACCGAAGAGCAACTCGAGCGGGACGTGCGCAGCGATGATGCAGGCGCCGGCTTTGTTTTCCATACCTTGGATCTGGCCGCGACGACGGTTGATGTCGCCCATGAGATCGCCTTGGTATTCTTCAGGAGTGGTGACTTCGACGCCCATGATGGGCTCGAGTAAGATGGGATTCGCTTTCTTCATCGCGTCCTTAAACGCGAAGATGCCAGCCATCTTGAAGGCCAATTCCGACGAGTCGACCTCGTGGAAGGAACCATCAATGATACGGATGATAACATCGACGACGGGGAAGCCAGCGACAACACCGTTGTTGCTGCCTTCGCGGATACCGTCGGTCGCGGGCTTGATAAATTCCTTCGGAATCGAACCACCGACGGTCTCATTGAGAATCTCGACGCCCTTACCTTTAACGTTCGGCTCGAGCTTGATGACGACGTGGCCGTACTGACCCTTACCGCCGGATTGACGAATGAATTTACCTTCGCCGTCAGCCGATTTCGCGATGGTTTCACGATACGCGATCTGGGGCTTACCCGTGGTAGCCTCGACCTTGAATTCGCGCTTCATGCGGTCGATGATGATTTCGAGATGGAGTTCGCCCATGCCGGCGAGAATGGTCTGACCGGTATCTTGGTCGGTCTTAACGCGCAGGGTCGGATCTTCTGCAACCAAGCGTTGCAGAGCGACGCCGAGCTTCTCTTGGTCGGCCTTGGAATTGGGCTCGATAGACATCGAGATAACCGGCTCCGGGAAAGAAGGTGGCTCCAGGCGAATATCGAAATCCTCGTCGCACAAAGTATCGCCCGTGATGACATCTTTGACACCGACGACGGCACAGATGTCGCCAGCATAAGCGACGTCAATTTCTTCACGTTCGATGGCGCGCATCAAAACGAGACGGGAAACGCGCTCGGTGCGACGGGTGCGAGGATTGTAAAGCGCCATGCCGCGCGGCAATTGGCCCGTGTAAACGCGGAAAAATACAAGACGACCAACAAAGGGATCGTTCCACAACTTGAAGGCGAGGCCGGCGAGCTTAGCCTTATCATTCACGACCGCCTCAACTTGATTACCATCGCTATCCTGACCCTGCATCGGCGGAACGTCGATGGGGCTCGGGAGGTAATTGACAACGCAATCAAGGAGGCGCTGGACGCCCTTTTTCTTGAACGCTGAACCGGGGAACACGCCGGTGAATTGCAGAGAAATGGTCGCTTTGCGCACGGCGAGCATGAGCTCGTCCACACTGATGGCCTCACCGTTGAGGTATTTTTCAGCCAGAACGTCATCGAAATCAGAGACCGCCTCAATCAACTTATCGCGGTACTCCTTCGCCTGAGCCTTCATCGCATCAGGGATTTCCATCGTGGTGGGCTTCATCCCGAGCGGATCGCTGAGATTTTCCTCGAAAGAATAAGCTACATTCTGCACCAAATCCACGAGGCCCGTGAAATTTTCTTCGGCCCCGATGGGCAAATAAAGAGCGTGGGCGTTAGCCTTCAGCTTGTTGCGGATATCATCGATGCAACGGAAGAAATTCGCGCCGACGCGGTCCATCTTGTTGATGAACGCGATGCGAGGCACGCGGTACTTGTTGGCCTGACGCCAAACGGTTTCAGACTGCGGCTGCACGCCGGACACCGCGTCGAAAACGGCGACGGCGCCATCGAGTACCCGCAGGGAGCGCTCCACCTCGGCCGTGAAATCCACGTGTCCAGGAGTGTCGATGATGTTGATGCGCTGCTTGATGCCCTTCCAGGGGCCCCAAGACGCATTCCAAGCACAGGAAATTGCGGCGGCGGTGATCGTGATGCCACGCTCACGCTCTTGTTCCATCCAGTCGGTGACGGTGGTGCCTTCATGCACTTCACCCATCTTGTGCACCGCGCCCGAGTAAAACAGAATACGCTCGGTCGTGGTGGTCTTGCCCGCATCGATGTGCGCGGCAATACCGATGTTGCGCGTCCACTCAAGAGGGAACGGGCGGTCTTTGGAGTTTACCGGAGAGACTTTCGCCTTATCGGTAACGATCGTGATGACGGGAGGAACGGCGGCAGACATGGACGAGGTCCTAAATTATAATTACCAGCGGAGGTGAGCGAAGGCACGGTTGGCTTGCGCCATTTTGTGCGTGTCTTCCTTCTTCTTAACAACCGAACCGGTGTTGTTGTAAGCGTCGATGATTTCGGCGGCGAGGGCGTCCTTCATGGGGAGACCTTTGCGGGCACCGGCAGCATCAACGATCCAACGCAGCGCGAGACTTTCCTGGCGCTCAAAAGAGATTTCGATCGGAACCTGGTAGGTGGCACCACCGACGCGGCGGCTCTTCACTTCGAGGCGAGGACGGGCGTTTTCAAGCGCACCGAGCATGAGATCAACCGGATCACCCTTTTCGAGTTTCTCGGAGACTTTTTCAAACGCACCGTAGACGATGCGTTGGGCAAGGTTCTTCTTGCCGCTCTTCATGATGACATTAACGAGGTGAGCGACCAGCGGGCTATTATAGCGCGCATCGGGCTCAACGTGACGTTTTTCTGCTCTGTGACGACGTGACATGGTGCAAATTCTCCTCGGGTAAAATTATTTCTTAACAGCCTTGGGACGCTTCACGCCGTATTTGGAACGGCTGCGACGACGTTTCTCAACGCCCGTAGCGTCGAGGGTGCCGCGCACGATGTGATAACGCACACCGGGCAAATCCTTCACACGACCACCACGCACGAGCACAATCGAGTGCTCCTGGAGGTTGTGGCCTTCATCAGGGATGTAGGAGATGACTTCGTTGCCGTTGGTGAGACGCACTTTCGCGACCTTACGGATGGCGGAATTGGGCTTCTTGGGGGTGCGGGTCATGACCTGCACGCAGACTCCGCGGCGAAACGGGTTACCGTCCAAAGCTGGAGACTTTGATTTGATTCGCACTGCGCGGCGGCCTTTGCGCACGAGTTGATTGATGGTCGGCATACGAATGAGAGAGTGTGGAAATTTGGGAAAAGAGGGTGAAGCTACCAGCAACGAAATGCGCGGCAAGAACTTTCTGGATAAATCTTAAAAAACTCCCAAATCGCGCCCAACTGCTTGTTTAAAAAATTCTTTTTCTAGAGGAGAAATGCTCGTAAAATCGCTTCCGCAGCCGCGGGTTTTTTTACCCCGAAATCCAACGAAATGGATCCGTCTAGTTTTTTTCGCATCATTTGCAGCCCAAGAACGTGCGTCTGGCGCCTCGCCCCGACTACGAGGGTATCGCACGGGATTGATTTCTGATTCCGCGCTTTTTGATCCAGAAAACGGCCCAGGAAATCCCCTGCCCGCGGGCGCGTTTACCGGGCTAGGCTTTTGGACTCGGCTTGGAATGGGGGCATAAAAAAGCCGCGGGAAAATTCCCGCGGCTTTGAAAGCTAAACGAACCCGAGCGTTAGCTGGCGCTGACTTCGGCCGCCGCTTCGTCTTCGACCGGGAGGTCGGCGCCGAAGGGCAAGCTGATCTTGAGCTTCTTGTAGCGCGGCAGGCCTGTGCCCGCCGGGATGAGATGGCCCATGATGACGTTTTCCTTGAAGCCGCGCAGCATATCGACCTTGCCCAGCGTCGAGGCATCGGTGAGAACGCGCGTCGTCTCTTGGAAGGAAGCGGCCGAGATGAAGCTCTCGGTTTCCAACGAGGCCTTGGTGATGCCAAGCAGGATCGGCTCAGCTTCGGCGGGCTTGCCACCGGCTTCTTCGATCCGACGGTTATCGGTGAGGAAGGCGGCGCGGTCCACTTGCTCGCCCCAGAAGTATTCGCTGTCGCCTGGATCGGTGATCCGAACTTTGCGCAACATCTGGCGGATGATGATTTCGATGTGCTTGTCGTTAATCGTCACGCCTTGGAGACGATAAACTTCTTGCACTTGGGAAATCAGGAAGTCGTACAGCGCGGATGGCCCGAGGATTTCCAAGATCTCATGCGGGTCGGCGGAGCCTTCCGTGAGGTGTTGGCCTTTGTGGACGACGTCGCCGGGTTGCACGATGATGTGTTTGCCGGTCGGGATGAGGTGTTCCTCTTCTTGGGCGGTCTCTTCGTTTTTGACGACAAGCTTGCGCTTGCCACGGACGGTGCCTTCGAAGGCGACCACGCCATCGATACGCGCCATCTCGGCGGCATCTTTCGGACGACGGGCTTCGAAGAGCTCGGCGACGCGGGGCAAACCACCGGTGATGTCCTTGGTCTTGGACGCCTGACGGGGCGTCTTAGCGAGGAGGGCACCGGGGGCGATGGTGTCGCCTTCGTTAACCGCGATCTGCGCGCCGACAGGGATGGAATAAGCCGCGAGGGGCTTGTTCTTCGCGTCGCGCACTTCGATCTGCGGATTGAGATCTTCTTTGTGCTCGATGACGACCGTGGCAATGCGGCCCGAGGATTCGTCGAGTTCGCGCTTCACGGTGACGCCGGGGATCATGTCCTTGAAGTGCAGCGAGCCACCCTTTTCAGAGAGGACGGGCACGTTATAAGGATCCCATTGAGCGAGGATGTCGCCTTTACCGATCTTCTCACCGTCACCGACGTGCAGGAAGGAACCGACCACGATATTGTAGTTTTCGAGTTCCTTGCCGTCGTCGTCGACGACTTGGATGGTGCCGGTCTTGTTAAGCACGATGTTACCGCCTTCAGCCGTCTGCACGAGGCGGAGGGCTTTGTACTTGATCTTACCGGCGGAGCGGACGCGGATTTCGGGGGTCTTGAAACCGCCGGAGGCGACGCCACCGATGTGGAAGGTACGCATCGTAAGCTGCGTGCCAGGTTCGCCGATGGACTGGGCGGCGATGATACCGACCGAGTCACCGATCTTGGCGACGCGGCTGGTGGCCGGATTGATGCCGTAGGACTTGGCGTCGATGCCCGCGGGGCTCGTGCAGGTGAGCGGGGACATGACCTTAACGCGCTCGATGCCAACGTCGTCGATCTTGGAGGCGGCTTCCTCGGTGATGAGGTCGCCGGAGCCGACGATGAGTTCGGATGGATTGAGCGGGTTGTAAACGTCGTCGCTGGAGCAACGCCCGATGAGACGTTCTTTGAGGGCGACGATTTCGTCGTCACCTTCGAAGATAGCTTTCTTCCAAACGCCGTCGCGGGCGCCGGAGTCGTCTTCGCAGATGATGACATCCATGGCCACATCGCACAATTTGCGCGTGAGGTAGCCGGCGTCGGCGGTCTTGAGCGCGGTATCAGCGAGACCCTTACGGGCGCCGTGCGTCGAGATGAAATATTCGAGAACGGTGAGACCTTCGCGGAAGGACGAGAGAATCGGACGTTCGATGATTTCGCCGGAGGGCTTGGCCATAAGACCGCGGGCGCCACAGAGCTGGCGGACCTGCTGCTTATTACCACGCGCGCCGGAATCCATCATGATGTAAACCGGGTTCACCTCGGTCTTGCCTTCGTTAGTTTCGAGTTTGGCGAAAACCTCTTTGGCAATGCGATCGGTGGCGTTGGTCCAGATGTCGACGACCTTGTTGTAACGCTCGCCGTCGGTGATGATACCCTTGTTGAATTGGGCTTCGACTTCGGTGATCTTCTTGCGGGAGTCGGTGACGATGTCTTTCTTCGACTCGGGGATGATCATGTCGTCGATACCGATCGAGATACCCGCTTGGAACGCGGTTTGGAAACCGAGCTCCTTGAGCTTATCGAGGGTCTCAACGGTCATGGCGTGACCCGCGGACTTGTAAGTATTGAGGATGAGGTCGCCGAGCTTGGCCTTCGGGACCGGGAAGTTAATGAAACCGAGTTCCTTAGGCCAGATTTGGTTGAAGATGACGCGGCCGACGGTGGAGCGGAGAATTTTCTTCTCCTTATTGCCGTAGACGGTGTCGCGACCAAAATCGGGATTCGGGACTTCGACCCAATCGTGAACCTTGAGCGCGCCATCGGCCTTGACGTAGAGCACTTCGTGCAAGCCGCTGAGCAGCGGCACGCGGACGCCCTTGGCTGGCTTGGTGCGGGGTTCGATGGTGAGGTAGTAAGCGCCGAGGACGATGTCCTGCGAGGGCGTGAGGATCGGCTTGCCGGAGGACGGCGAGAAGATGTTATTCGTCGCCATCATGAGCAACTTGCACTCGAGGATGGCCTCGAGGGAGAGCGGCACATGGACGGCCATTTGGTCACCGTCGAAGTCCGCGTTGTAAGCGGTACAGACGAGCGGGTGAACGCGAATGGCTTCGCCCTCGATGAGAACGGGCTCGAAGGCCTGGATGGACAAACGGTGAAGCGTCGGCGCGCGGTTGAGCAGCACCGGGTGACCCTTGGTCACTTCTTCGAGGATGTCCCAGACTTCGGGTGATTTCTTCTCGATCATCTTGCGAGCACCGCGGACGGTGTGCACGAAACCGAGTTCCTTCAGACGGCGAATGATGAACGGCTCGAACAAGACGAGCGCCATTTTCTTGGGCAGACCGCATTGGCTGAGCTTGAGCTCAGGACCGATGACGATGACGGAACGGCCCGAGTAATCGACGCGCTTGCCGAGCAAGTTTTGACGGAAACGACCTTGTTTACCCTTGAGCATGTCACTCAAAGATTTCAACGGACGATTGCCGGCGCCGGTGACGGGACGACCGTGGCGGCCGTTGTCGAACAAGGCGTCGACGGCTTCCTGCAACATGCGCTTTTCGTTATGAATGATAACGTCGGGCGTCTTGAGCTGCATCAGATTTTTCAACCGGTTATTGCGGTTGATGACACGGCGATAAAGATCGTTAAGATCGGAGGTCGCGAAACGGCCACCTTCGAGGGGAACAAGCGGACGCAGATCCGGCGGGATCACGGGCAGCACTTCGAGCACCATCCATTCTGGACGGGAACGCGAGTGGATGAAGCCTTGGATGACCTTGAGACGCTTCGAGAGCTTTTTCTTGATCTGCTTGGACTTGGTGGCGCGCATCTGCTCCTGGAGCTCGGCGACGGTGGCCTCCATGTCGGTTTTAACGAGGGCGTCACGGACGGCTTCGGCGCCCATCTTGGCGACGAAGGAATCCGCGCCGTATTCGTCAAGGGCCTGACGATACTCGGTGTCGGTGAGGAGTTGTTTAAGTTCGAGCGGGGTCTTGCCCGGATCGATGACCATGTAGTTCTCGTAGTAGATCACGCGCTCGAGGGAGCGCGCGGTCATATCGAGCAATAAACCGAGACGGCTCGGCATGGACTTGAGAAACCAGATGTGCGTCACTGGGACGGCCATCTCGATGTGGCCCATGCGCTCGCGACGGACGCGGGCGATAGTCACTTCGACGCCGCAACGATCGCAGACGACGTCCTTGTATTTGATGCGCTTGTATTTTCCGCAGGCGCATTCGTAGTCGCGCACGGGCCCGAAGATCTTTTGGCAGAAAAGACCGCCTGGCTCAGGCTTGAAGGTGCGATAGTTGATCGTCTCGGGGTTCTTCACTTCGCCCTTGGACCATTTGCGGATGGTCTCGGGCGAGGCGACGGTGATGGACACGCAATCGAACGGGCTCTCTTCGAGGCCCAAGGCGGCGCGGGCTTCGTCACGGTTGGAGGCGGCGGTTTCGGCGGGTTGAATCATGGCTTTAGCTCCTGAATTTTTGTGAGAGTAAACGGAATGCGGGCGGCGGTTTAAGAACCGTAGCTGAGCGCGTTGCGTTTCTGGAGTTTGATATCCAGGCCGAGGGACTGGATTTCTTTAATGAGAACGTTGAAGGACTCAGGCGTGCCGGCGACGAGGGTATTGTCTCCCTTGACGAGCGACTCGTAGATCTTGGTGCGGCCCTGCACGTCGTCAGATTTGACGGTGAGGAGCTCCTGGAGGGTGTGGGCTGCGCCGTAGGCTTCGAGCGCCCACACTTCCATTTCGCCGAAGCGCTGGCCGCCGTATTGGGCTTTGCCGCCCAACGGTTGCTGCGTGACGAGGGAGTAAGGACCGACTGCGCGAGCGTGGATCTTGTGCGAGACCAGATGGTTCAACTTCATCATGTAGATGTAGCCGACCACGACCTCTTGATCGATCTTCTCGCCGGTGCGTCCGTCGAAGAGCGGGCTCTTACCGGAAGTCGGCAACTTGGCCTCCTTGAGGTATTCGCGGACGCGTTTTTCGGAGATACCGTCGAACACCGGAGTGGCGACCTTGAGACCGAGCTTCTTACAAGCCCAACCCAAGTGCGTCTCGAGAACCTGTCCGACGTTCATGCGCGAGGGCACGCCGAGGGGGTTCAAGCAGATTTCCACCGGGGTGCCGTCCGGAAGGAATGGCATGTCTTCTTCGGGCACGATCTTGGCGACAACGCCCTTGTTACCGTGGCGGCCGGCCATCTTGTCACCGACTTCAAGCTTCTGCTTGGTGGCGACGTAAACTTTGACCTGCTTGATGGCGCCGTCACCGGAGCCTTCGCCGGCCTCGACCGCGCCGATCTTGCGCTCACGGTCGGTTTCGAGCTCGTCAAACTTGGTCTGATACGAGCCGATGATCTCCATGATCTTGATGCGAACCGGGGACGGATCGATCTGGACGTGTTTGGAAACGGCCGCGAGACGACGAAGGAGGGTCTTCGTGATCTTGCGGTTGGCGGGGATGATGATCTCGCCGGACTCGCCGTTGATGACGTCGAGCGGGATTTTTTCACCGAGGAGGATGTTGGAGAGCGCTTCCGTGAGGCCTTCGCGCAGTTTATCAATCTGCGTTTTGTATTCCTCTTGGATCTGCTTCACCTGACGACGACGGTCGGAGGGCGAGAGTTTTTCTTCCTGATTATCGATACGGGAAGAAACCTTCACGTCCATGATGATGCCACCGACGCCCGACGGAACGACGAGCGAGGTGTCTTTAACATCAGCCGCTTTTTCGCCGAAGATGGCGCGGAGGAGTTTTTCCTCGGGCGCGAGTTCGGTTTCGGATTTTGGCGTGATTTTGCCGACGAGAATGTCGCCAGGCTTCACTTCGGCACCGATGCGGATGACGCCGTTATGGTCGAGATGCTTAAGGGCTTCTTCGCCGATGTTCGGGATGTCGCGCGTAATTTCTTCCGGCCCAAGCTTGGTGTCGCGGGCGTTGACTTCGAATTCCTGGATGTGAATCGAGGTGAAGATGTCTTCCTTCAGCACCTTTTCGGAGATGAGGATGGCGTCTTCGAAGTTGTAGCCGTTCCACGGCATGAAGCCGACGAGCACGTTGCGGCCGAGGGCCATCTCGCCCTTGTCGGTCGAGGGACCGTCGGCGATGATTTGTCCGGCTTTGATTTTCTGACCGAGCGCTACGATGGGCTTCTGATTGAAGCACGTGCCAGCGTTCGAGCGCATGAATTTGCGCAGCTCGTAGATGAAGACGTGATTTTTCGGGTCGTGCTTGAGGTTGCGCGGGAGCTCGCCGTCTTTGGTGACAACGATGCGTTTCGCATCCACGGAGGCGACGATGCCGGATTCATCAGCGACGACGACGATCTTAGAGTCGCGGGCGACGCGTTCTTCAATGCCGGTGCCGACCAGCGGCGACTCAGCTTGGAGCAGCGGCACGCCTTGGCGTTGCATGTTGGCGCCCATGAGTGCGCGATTCGCATCGTCGTGCTCAAGGAACGGAATCATGCCGGCGGCGATCGAAATCACCTGCTTCGGCGAGACGTCCATGTAGTGGACTTCGGAAGCGGAGACTTCAAGGAACTCGCCGTCCTGACGAACGGTGACCTTGCCGCTGAAGTGACCTTTTTCGTCGATCTCGGAGTTAGCCTGGGCGATGACCTTGGCTTCTTCTTGGTCGGCGGTGAGGTACTCGATCTTGTCGGTAGCGCGGCCGTCTTTGACGATACGGTAAGGCGTCTCAATGAAGCCGAACTCGTTCACGCGAGCGTAAGTCGAGAGAGAATTAATCAGACCGATGTTCGGACCTTCGGGGGTCTCGATGGGGCAGATGCGGCCGTAGTGCGACGGGTGAACGTCGCGGACTTCGAAACCAGCGCGTTCGCGATTGAGACCGCCAGGCCCGAGCGCGGAAAGGCGGCGCTTGTGCGTGACCTCGGCGAGCGGGTTGATCTGGTCCATGAACTGCGAGAGCTGGCTGCGCGCGAAGAAATCGCGGATGACCGTCGTGAGGGCCTTCGGATTGATCAGCTTTTGAGGCGTGATCGAATCGACGCTCTGGTCATACATCGTCATGCGCTCGCGGACCAGACGCTCGGTGCGGCTGAGGCCGACGCGGCATTGGTTAGCGAGAAGTTCGCCGACGGTACGGACGCGACGGGAACCGAGGTGATCGATATCGTCGACGACGCCTTCGCCTTTCTTAAGGCGACCGAGATATTTCGTGGCGGCCACAATGTCGCCGCTCTCGATGATGCGTTGTTCGAGGGTGACTTTGAGGCCGAGCTTTTGGTTGACCTTATAACGACCGACGCGGCCGAGGTCATAGCGCTTTGGATCGAAGAAGAGACGCTTGAGCAGGGCTTTAGCGTTGGCGGTGGTGGGCGGCTCGCCGGGACGGAGGCGCTTGTAGATTTCCTTGAGGGCTTCTTCTTCGTTGCGCGTCGGATCTTTCTTGAGCGCGCGGATGAGGGCGCCTTCGTCGACGGTGGTGTCGATCACGCGGATCGTGGAGATGCCGTGTTTCTCGAAGGTGCGGACGATCTGCTTGGTGAGCGGTTCAAATGCGCGCGCGAGCACGACGCCTTGTTGGGCATCGATCGCGTCCTCGACGAGGACAAGCGTGGAAACGTTCTCGAGGTCGAGGGCCTTGGAAACTTTGAGGTCCTTGATTTCGTAGAAAAGATTCAGGATGTCGATGTCACTCGAGTAGCCGATGGCGCGGAGCAACGTCGTGATGAGGAATTTGCGACGACGACGACGACGGTCGAGATAGACGTAGAGCAGATCGTTGTTGTCGAACTGGACTTCAAGCCAGGTGCCACGGTCCGGGATGATGCGGAAAGAGTGGAGCAGCTTGCCGTTCGGGTGCGGCGTCACTTCGAAAGCGATACCGGGCGAGCGGTGGAGTTGCGAGACGACGACGCGCTCAGCGCCGTTAATGATGAAGGAGCCGCGCTCGGTCACCATGGGGATTTCGCCCATGTAAATATCTTCATCCTTGATGAAGTCTTCCTCGCGGAGGCGGAGCTTCACGTAGAGGGGCACCGAGTAGGTGACGCCTTCACGGAGACACTCGAGCTCGGAATTCTTGGAATCACCGAGGGTGTAGGAGACGTATTCGAGGACGAGACGCTCGTCGTAGGAATGGATCGGAAATACCTCGCGGAAAACGGCCTCCAAGCCCTGGGGCTTGCGTTGCTTCTCGGGAATGCCCTTTTGGAGGAACTCGAGATAGGACGTGATCTGAATCTCAATGAGATTCGGCGGCTGAATGACTTCGCGGAGTTTGCCGAAGTTCGTGCGTTCGGAGTGAGTGCGGTCGGCCATGGGAATATCCGGTCAGAGGTGAATGACGAAAAAAAGACAAGTGCCCGGCGCTCAATGCGCCGCGCGGGAACCTAACGAAAGAACAAAGAAAAAGCCAAAGGACAGACCGCGCGAGGCACGGCCTGTCCGATGGTTTTGCGAATGAATGCAGGCAGAATCGACCAAGCGATTACTTGAGTTCGACTTTGGCGCCGGCGGCCTCGAGCTTCTTTTTGATGTCTTCGGCTTCGGCCTTGGGGGCGTTTTCCTTGACGGGCTTTGGAGCCGCTTCGACGAGGTCCTTGGCTTCCTTGAGGCCCAGGCCGGTGATGGCGCGGACTTCTTTGATGACGCCGATCTTGTTCGCGCCAGCCTCTTTGAGGATAACGGTGAACTCGGTCTGCGCTTCAGCAGGAGCGGCGGCAGCGGCACCGGCGCCAGCGGCGGCGGGAGCGGCGGCGGCGGCGGAAACGCCCCACTTACCTTCGAGATCTTTGACGAGGGCGGCGAGATCCAGGATGGTCTGCGCGGACAGCCACTCGATAACTTGGTCTTTGGTGATGTTGCTCATAGTAGTAGTTTCCTGAGGCGACTAGCGGTTTCGAAAAGTGAAACGCGTTTAAGAGACGTATCCCCTAGCCTACCCCAATGGAGGTTATTTCTCGGCGGCCCGATCCGTGAAGAGCGAGCCACCGATGAAAAAGGTTTAGGCGGCGGGTTGCTCCTTTTTGACTTTGGCGTCGAGCACGCGGACGAAGGACGCCGCATTGCTGGTGAGCATGCCCAAGAACTGGGAACGCAGGGCCTCGAACGAGGGTAGATCGGCCATCTTGGCGAGGTCGGCAGGACTGACAAGTTTCTTGTCGAGCACGCCAATCTTCACTTCGAGTTTTTGCTTATCCTCGAAGAATTTCTTGAGGACTTTGGCGACACCGGCGGGATTTTTACCGCCGACCACCACCGCGGTCGGGCCGCTCAAAGCGGACTCGATCTCGGGCAGGCCGAGCGCCTTGGCGGCGACCCGGAGGGAACTGTTCTTGACGACGTGGAACTCGGCTTTTTCAGCGGCGAGTTTAGCGCGCAAGTCGGCCACGTCCGCCACAGTCACTTTCGTGAAGTTGGCGAGGATGACGTAGTCGGATTTCTTGAGGTGCGTCTCGACCTCGGCGATCAGATAATTTTTTTCGGCTCTCATGGGTCGGGCTCCGGTTAATATTTGCTGAACTCGGACGAGGCGACGTGAACGCCGGGGCTCATGCTCGAGGAGATGGTGACGGACTTGATGAACACGCCGCCCTTGAAGGTGGCGGGCTTGGCTTTGCCGACCGCGTCGAGCACGCACAGGGCGTTCTCGAGGATCTGGGCATTGGTGAAGGAGCGCTTACCGACGCCAACGCCGATGATCGCAGCTTTGTCCATCTTGAATTCAACGCGACCCGCTTTGACGGCTTTGATGCCAGCAGCGATATCGTCGGTGACGGTGCCCGACTTCGGGTTCGGCATGAGGCCTTTCGGGCCGAGCACGCGAGCGAGGGTACGGACTTGCTTCATCGCTTCAACGGTGGAGATGGCGACGTCGAAATCGAGCCAACCTTCGTTGATCTTGGTCATGATGTCGGCGAGACCGGCGGTATCAGCGCCAGCAGCGAGCGCCGCGGCGGGATTATCGGTGAACACCAGGACGCGAACTTTCTTGCCCGAACCGTTGGGCAACGGCGTGGTGCCGCGAACGTTTTGGTCGCCGGAGGCTCCATCAACGCCGAGACGGAAGGACAACTCGACGGTCTCGTCGAACTTGGCCTTGGGGAATTTGGTGAGGATTTCCACCGCTTCAGCGAGTGGATAATCCTTGGTGAGATCAGCGACCTTAAGGGCGCTGCGGTAGCGTTTGCTCTGTTTTTTTGGCATTGTGACTCCTTGCGGTGCGAACGTCTTGGAAAGACTCCCGCGGCGAGTGTGGTTTTTTGTGCTGGGAAATATTAACCGACGACTTCGATACCCATGTTGCGGGCGGTGCCAGCGATGATCTTGATACCGGCTTCGTCGTCCTTGGCGTTAAGGTCTTTGGCCTTGAGTTTATAGATCTCGAGGAGCTGTTTTTTGGTAACCTTGCCGACTTTGTCTTGGTTGGGCTTGGCCGAACCGCTAGCGATGTTGGCGGCTTTTTTGAGCAGCACGGACGCAGGCGGGGACTTGAGGATGAAGGTGAAGCTCTTATCGTTGTAAACCGTGATCACGACCGGCAAAATCATGCCGTTCTGATCCTTGGTGCGGGCGTTGAAGTCCTTACAAAACGCCATGATATTGACGCCTTGGGCACCGAGTGCGGGGCCGACCGGGGGCGCAGGATTGGCGGCGCCGGCTGGGAGTTGAAGACGAATGTAGCCTTGGATTTTCTTGGCCATGGTAAAAAAAGATTAGAGGGTTTAGACGGATTAAGTTCGAGGAGACGGCGGTGGTGGCGCCAAGCGTCATTCGCTGTTGCGCTGCACTTGCCAGTATTCGAGCTCGACCGGGGTGAAGCGGCCGAAAATGGAAACGGAAACCTTGAGCTTGCCGCGATCGGGGTCGATCTCGTCGATCCGACCGGTGAGGCTGGCGAAAGCGCCATCAGTAATTTTGACTTCTTCGCCCACGGTGTACTGAACCTTAGGCACTTCCTTGCCGTTGGCCGCTTCAATGCGCGAACGAATTTCGACAATCTCGGAAGGTTGCAGGGCGGCAGGACGCTCGCCACCGACGAAGCCGATGACGCCGGCTACTTCTTTAACGAAATACCAAGGCTTGTTGATGACTTTCTTGTCTTCGCCGTAGAGCACCATCTGGATAAAAACGTAACCCGGATAGAGTTTACGCACCTTGGTGCTCTTCTTGCCGTTCTTCACTTCGGAAACGACTTCCGTGGGCAGCAAGACTTCGAAAATAGCATCTTCGAGCTCCTCGGCCTTCTTGAATTTCTCAATGTAGGCCTTCACCTTATTCTCCTGGCCAGAGAGGGTGTGGAGCGCAAACCACTGCGCATTAGCGGGAACGTTAGATGTGTCGGACGGCATGGGCGGCTGGATTAGTTTACCCAGGACGTGAAGAGGTCCACGACGTTGATAAGAGCGAAATCACTGATGCTCGTGAAAACACCGAGCAGCACACTGGCCATCACCACCACGAGGGTGGAGTCGCGCAGTTCGGTGCGGGTGGGCCAGGAAGCTTTTTGGAGCTCGCCGACCATTTCGCCGAAGAAAATACGAGTGCTGCGGAACGGATTTTTCATGAACTTAAATTTGGCAGGCGCGGAGGGAATCGAACCCCCAACCAACGGTTTTGGAGACCGCTACTCTACCAATTGAGCTACACGCCTGTGGAATGGGCTTTCTTAGACGACGCAGCCGAGGCCCCGTTACGAGGCCTCGGCGGAGTCGAGTTTAAGGTTATTTAATCGAACTTATTCGATGATCTCGGTGATACGACCGGCACCGATGGTGCGACCGCCTTCGCGGATAGCGAATTTTTGGGTCGTTTCCATGGCGATCGGAACGATGAGGTCGATCTCGACGGCGATGTTGTCGCCAGGCATGATCATCTCAACGCCCTTCGGCAGGTTGACGATACCGGTCACGTCCGTCGTGCGGAAGTAGAACTGGGGACGGTAACCGTTGAAGAACGGGGTGTGGCGACCACCTTCATCCTTAGAGAGGACGTAGATTTCGGCCTTAGCCTTCTTGTGCGGTTTGATGGACTTCGGGGCGGCGATGACTTGGCCACGCTCGATGCCTTCTTTTTCAATACCACGCAGAAGCATACCGACGTTGTCGCCCGCTTGACCGGAGTCGAGGAGCTTACGGAACATTTCAATACCGGTGATAACGGTGGTGACGGTGTCCTTCAAACCGACAATTTCAACGGTTTCGTTGATCTTGCAGGAGCCGCGCTCGATACGACCCGTGGCGACGGTGCCACGGCCGGTGATCGAGAAGACGTCTTCGACCGACATCAGGAAGGGCTTATCGTTCTCGCGAACAGGCTCAGGAATATCGGTGTCGATAGCATCCATGAGGGCCGTGATGGCGGCGTTACCTTCGGGCTTGTTATCGAGAGCGGCGGTGGCGGAACCACGGACGATCGTGGCGTTGTCGCCATCAAATTGATACTTGGTGAGGAGCTCACGAATTTCCATCTCGACGAGGTCGAGGAGCTCTTTGTCGTCGATGAGGTCGACCTTGTTAAGCCAGACCACGATCTTCGGCACGCCGACTTGGCGGGCGAGAAGGATGTGCTCGCGGGTCTGCGGCATAGGGCCGTCCGCGGCCGAGACGACAAGGATGGCGCCGTCCATTTGCGCGGCACCCGTGATCATGTTCTTCACGAAGTCAGCGTGGCCGGGGCAATCAACGTGCGCATAGTGGCGCTTTTCGGTTTGATACTCAACGTGGGCAACCGAGATCGTGACGATCTTGGATGCATCGCGGACGGTGCCGCCTTTAGCGATGTCCGCGTAAGACTTTACTTCAGCGAGGCCTTTGCGGGCCTGGACGGCAAGGATTGCGGTCGTCGTGGTGGTTTTACCGTGGTCGACGTGGCCGATGGTGCCAACGTTGACGTGCGGTTTCGTGCGTTCGAATGTGCCTTTAGCCATGGGAGACGTGTGTTTGGGTTTGGATGAAATGTGACTTCTGGTTTTGCGTCGTAGAAGCGGGACCGACGTTGTTTTTTAGCATGGAGCCCAGAACCGGAGTCGAACCGGCGACCTCGTCCTTACCAAGAACGTGCTCTACCAACTGAGCTATCTGGGCAGACAAAGAGACCGTGCCAAAAAACGAAAATGAGGGTTGAAAGTGCTTCCCACGATTTGGGCCGTCAACAGCAAACTTGGCCTTTTTATATAAAAAACTACGGTCCGACCCAAATTCGATACACGCCGGGCGCCAGTTTGGCCCCAATTCGTACCTGCTGCGTCAAGTAATTCGCGAAATACGTGTCCACCTCCTCCAATTTGGAGCGGACCGTCGGGACCAGAGGCGCACTCAAACCCGCCGCGTTCACCACGGCGAGGAATTCGATCGGCTCCCAGGTTCCCGCGCCCGGGGGCTTCGCCTCGGCGAGCGCTGCAGCCAACACCACGCGGCCGCCCGCCGCCGGTGCGACTTCGTAAAACGCACTTCGCCGCGATGTCGCCGGTAAGTCGACGGGGCTGCGACCGATCCCGAGTAACGCCGCGCCTGGGGCGTTCAGCGCCAACGCTCCCGCAAAATCCACCGCAGGGTCTTTCTTTGGGGCCAGGGAACGAAATTCCATCTCATCGTACGTGAAGCGAGCCGGATAATCAGCAAATGCCCCACCGACCTTCGGCAACGCGACCTCTTTTTGCGCGGTGTTCCACGCCGTCGGCAAAAACAACGGCGTCGGATCAACCAGCGCCGCTTCCTCCGGTGCTACCCGCCTAAACCCCACCTGCGGCACCACCGCGACCAGCACGCGGCTCTTAAGCACAGCCGATCCAGGCTCCACGGCCGGATCCGCCGGCGGGCGAAACAATAGCAAAAAACCGACGACCCCAGCGATCGCCCCCAAAGCCGCCCAAATCCAGCGGCGGCGCTCACTGTGCGCAGACGTCCTCACTTGCGACTCCCCTCGCCTCCGTCCGTCGGCTCCAACGCACCCCAGACCACCCCAAAACCCGCCCGCCGCGCGACCGTGACGATTTCCGCCAACTCATCATTGCGCACGCCCGAGCTAGCCAAAATCAACAAGGACGGCGTCGGCGTCGTCGCCTTCTGCCGCTCCAGCCACAATCCGAGTTGCTTCAACGACACCAACCCATCATCGGCAAAAATCTGCCCCGAGCGAAGCACGGTAATGCGGTGCGTCGTCGGCTGCGCGCCCGCGGTCGCACCCGCCATTTCCGGCACCTGGAAATCTACCCCAAGCCCAGGCGCCAACACAAAGCGGGAGCCAAACAACGAGAAAAACACTACGAGCAATCCCGCGTTCACATAAAACAAAAAATCAAAGCACCGTGGCGGCACGCGCAAATGCGCCGCCAGATCAAGCGGTCGCGTGATCATGTCTCCACGACCTCCGAACCACCCGGTTTCTTCCCGCGATAATCATTTTGCAAGTAACGCATGATCTCGTTGCCCGCCCATTCTACATCACGCACGATCGAGCGCACCCGCCCGCTCAGAAAATGATGCGCCACATGCGCCGGCAGCGCCAACATCAACCCGCCCGCCGTGCACAACAACGCCTGCCACATACCTGTGGCCAACGCACTCGCACTCATGTAATCTTTCTCAAACGCCAAGAACGTCGTCGCCATCCCCAGCACGGTGCCCAGTAAGCCGACCATCGGAGCGACTTGCGCGATGGTCGCGATGCTTCCGAGCCGTCGCTCGAGCGCGGGCAATTCCACGATCGCCGCCTCCTGCACGTGAAAGCGCATCGTCGCGACATCCGCCTCGGCGTGGAGCAACGCCGCCTTCACCACCGCTGCGACCGGCCCCGGCGTCTCCTCGCACACGGTCAACGCCTCCACCAAGCGCCGTTTGGCCAAAATATTTTTTATCCCCTCGAGAAACGTCGTCGCCCGGATCTGTCCGCGGTGCAGAAACAACACTCGCTCCAACGCGAGCAACACCGTCAATAAACCCAGCGCCAACAGCACCCACATCATCGGGCCACCCTTGGCGAAAATCGTAAAATTAAAAACAGACATCGTGTTAAAAAAGAGTGTTACACGGCCCCGCCCCGACTCCGCAAATGCGAAACCGTAGGCCTGCCAAAAAGCGCATCACGGCACCGCGACTCCATATTTTGCCAGACGCGCCTTCGCCTGCGCCTCACCCGGCAATCCCACCTTGAGTAAAAGCAGCCACGCCTCCTTCGCCTCCTCGAGTTTTCCCTGCTGCTCGCGCAAACCGCCAAACTCGATCAACGTCCGCGCCATCCAGTACCGCCCCTTCGCCCGCTCGCTCAGCTGCGCCGCCTGCTTCGCATCCAGCAAAAACGGCGACACCACATCCCGCCACCAACCCACTGCTGCTTTCTCTAACTCCCCGCGCTGCCGCAAAACGACCCCCAGATTAAAACCCGCCTCAATCCGCACATCCAGAGGCGCATCCACGCGGTCGCGCACATGCTCCAGCAACACCAACGCGCTTTCCAAATGCGAGGGATCACTCGCCGCCTGCGCGTTGTGACACTCCGCCAAGGCTAACTGCGCCAACACCACATCTGGACTCGTCGCAAACGCGTTCACCAACGACTCATAAGTCTGTTGGGCCTGCGGAAACTGACTGAGCTTACGCAACAAATGCCCCTGCTTCAACCGCGCCGCAAAAACCAGCTGACTCTGCGGGTATTTTCGCACCAGACTATCCAATAAATTTTGCGCCTCCGGCAACCGCGCATCACCGCTCGCCTCCGCCTGCAACGCTGCGAAATACAACGCATAAGGCGCGTTAATATTACCCGGAAATTTATCCGCCAAATCCGTATAGAGCTGCTGCGCCTGCACCGCGTTGAATTGCTTCGCGTAGTGATCCGCCTCTTCCAGATACGAGGCCACGGCCGCATCCGAGTCCTTAAAATCCTCGCGCAGCTTTTTCAACTGTGCCACGCCCGCCTCTTCCTTGCCCTGCTTAAACAAAGCCTGCGCCTGCAACAACGCCGCCGCACTCGCCAACTCCGTGCGCAACGCCACCGGTTCACTGGCTAACGACTTCGCCAACGCCTCCGGCGTCAACGCCCGCAGATATTCCAACGCCTTCGCCGGCTCAGCCGGCTCCACGTCGAGCGCCAATCGCGCGCGCAGCCACTCCAGCCGCGCCCGCAACTTCGCGGGCAACCCGGCCTCCACCGTTGCGCCGAGCAAGCGCTCTACGCGCGCATAAGCCGCAGCCACGCCACTCGACCCGCGCGCCTGCAACGCTCGCGCCAAATTCCACTCCGCCTGCCAACGATCTTCGATAGAAAACCCCGGCTCCGCCGCCAACCCGTCGAGCACGGTCTGCGCCGCCTCCGGCGTGCCGGCTTCGATCTCCGCTTGCACGCGTTGAAAACGCAGCGCGCTCAGTATCTCCGCCTTCAACCCCGCCGGTGGATCACGCAACACCCCCGCATACGCATCCGCCGCCGGCCGGAAATCCTGCGCGCGGAACCACGCCTCAGCCACCAACACGCCCAACTCCGCCCGCCGCGCGCCCGCCGGCAACGCCGCTGCGGCCTTCTTCGCGCTGTCCGCCGCCAAGCGATAACGCCGCTGCTCCCACGCTGCTCCCGTGAGCACTTCCCAAGCCTCAGCGCGCAGAGGCGATCCGGGGAATTTTTCCAGCAACGCCCGCGCATCGTCCTCCGCGGCCGCGTAGCTTTTATCGCCCAGTAACAGATTCGCCCGATACAAATAAAATTCTTCCTGCAACGCATGCGTCGGCGTCTCCGTGATCCAGCGCCCGAGCTCCGCGCGCAACTGGCCGCGTCCCGGATTTTTTTCCGAGGCCTGCGCGAGCAAACGCAACGCCAAGCGCTGGCGCACCCCATCGCGGCCGCCCGCCACGAGCTCCAGCAATGCCGTGCGTCCTACCCCGTCGGATGCGCCCGCGATCAAACCGAGCCACAATCTAAAATCATCCGCATACTGACGCTCATCGCGCGGCAATACGAGCAACTGCTGCTGGATCACCGCCACCGCCTCGGACTTACGCCCAAGCGCATTTAAATTTGCGGCAAAAGTCCGCGCCGCCCCATAGCCGGTCGCCTGCCCCGCGAAACGCGTCATCGCTTGGCGTTGCCCGGCCAGATCAGCCTCGTTGCCGGTGCCGCTGCGCCGCAGTAAAATTCGCTCCGCCTCGAGCCGAAACCGCGTCCGCGCCAGTTCCGTCACCGCCGAGGCCTGCGCCTGCTCAAAAAATTTATTTGTCGCCTTAACATCGCCCGATTCGCCCGCGAGCAAACCTTGCAAATAAAACCACCATGCGCGGTCGCTGGGCGCCAATTCCGTTTCTTTCACGGCGGCGAGCGCCGCCTTGGCCGCATCAATTTTGCGTGCCGTTACCGCCGCGACTCCCGCCCGCAACTGCCACGCGCTACCACGCAAGCCGATCCAACCGTTTAACGCGCTCTCCGCCTCGGCGAGGCGTCCATCATCGAGCAACGCCGCCACTAATCCAAGCGTGAGCATGGCCCGATCTGCATTGGGAGCCGCTAAGGCCTCGCGGTAGAGTTCCACCGCCGTCGCTGGAAATCCGAGTTCCTGCGCGCGCTGCGCCGCGGCGAGCGTCAGCGCCGCCACTCCAGGAGATACTGCCGTCACCGCGCTCGCTGCCGCCAGCGGCACAGGCCGGTTCAAAGCCTCAAGCCCTTGGGCTCGCGCCGACTCCCCTGCCGCCACCACTGCGGCGACCATTGCGGCGACCAAACACGTTGAAAAATAAATCGAGGTTCGACGAAGACGCATGAGTTACCGCGTCAACTTGCTTCTAGTACTGGAAACAATCAACCGCGTTGTAACGTATTCCGCCTCGCACCGTGGCGAGCGACTGCACATCGTTGGCGCGTTTCCTTGAATTCCAACTCCCTCATGCTAATCCTCATCGTCCTCGGCGTCATCGCCGCTGTCCTCGTCATCGCCGCCCTCTGGATTGCCGGCATTTATAACGCGCTCGTCGGGCTCCGCAATCGCTTCAAAAACGCCTTTGCCCAAATCGAAGTCCAGTTGAAGCGCCGCTACGATCTTATCCCAAATCTGGTCGAAACCGCCAAGGGCTACATGAAGCACGAGAGCAGCACGCTCGAGGCCGTGATCAAAGCGCGCAACATCGCCGCCGCGGCCGCTTCCGCGGTCGCCACCAATCCCGCCGACGCCAACGCCATGAAGGGCCTCCTCTCCGCCGAAGCCGGCCTCGGCGGCGCCCTCTCCCGCCTCATGGTCGTCTCCGAACAATACCCCGACCTGAAGGCCAACCAAAACATGATGCAGCTCACTGAAGAGCTCACCTCGACCGAGAACAAAGTCGGCTTCGCCCGCCAAGCCTACAACGACGCGGTCATGGCCTATAACACCGCCCGCGAGATTTTCCCCAATGTGGTTTTCGCCGGCATGTTCGGCTTTCTCCCGGCCGAGCTCTTTAAGATCGAAGATCCCACCGAGCGCAACGCCCCGAAGGTTTCGTTCAATTAAGGCCGATACCGGCATCAAGTGTTGCCGATCCGTCTCGTATTTTTACCGTGAAAAATTCCGCGCCAGATTACGCGATCGGCTGGGGCACGCTTGCGTTGATCAATGCCGGGCTCGCCCAATCCAAACACCGCCGCACTTGGGTTTGGTTTTTTCTGAGCCTTTTGTTGGGCCCCATCGCAACCTTACTGATCGTGCTGCTCGACCCGCTGCCCGCTCCGCAAAACTAAGTCGCAATGGACTTCTTCGAGGCCCAAGCCCGCGCCAAAAAGCGCACATCGCGGCTCGTCGTGCTCTTCTCGCTCGCCGTCCTCGGAACGATTGCGGCAGGCTACTTTGGCGCGATTTTTCTGACGGGGCAACTCACCCAAAAATCTGCCCGCACCCGCGACCGCTACGGCTACGTTCAACCCGCGCGCGCACCCGCCCTCTGGCAGCCCCAGCTCCTCGCCGTCGTTTCCCTCGGCACCCTTGCTGTCATCAGCCTCGCCTCGCTTTATAAATGGAGTGAATTTTCCGCCGGTGGCTCCGCGGTCGCCGAGAGCGTCGGCGGTCGGCGCGTCGATCCGCACACCAGCGATCTAGCGGAGCGCCGCCTGATCAATGTCGTCGAGGAAATGGCCCTCGCCGCGGGCATGCCCATGCCCGCGGTCTTCGTGCTCGACGACGAGCCGGCCATCAACGCTTTCGCCGCTGGCCTCACCACTGCTGATGCCGTCGTCGCCGTCACGCGCGGCACGCTCGAAAAGCTCACGCGCGACGAACTCCAAGGCGTGATCGGCCACGAGTTCAGCCACATCCTCAACGGCGACATGCGCCTCAACCTGCGCCTGACCTCGCTCATCTTCGGCATCCTCGTCATCGGCCTCGCCGGGCGCGGCATCCTCTGGTCGTTGCGCGGCGCGCGCGTGAGCTCCTCCCGCGACAACAAAAACTCTGGAGGCATCTTGGTCGCCATCGGCGCCGTCGGCCTCGGGCTCTTAATCATCGGCTACGTCGGCTATTTCTTCGGGCGGCTCATCCAAGCCGCCGTCTCCCGCCAACGCGAATTTCTCGCCGACGCCTCCGCCGTCCAATACACGCGCAATCCCACCGGCCTCGGCGGCGCCCTGAAAAAAATCGGAGGTCTCGCCTTGGGTTCCTCTTTGCAAACCTCCAAGAGCGCCGCGATCGGCCACTTCTTTTTCGCGCAAAGTTTTCGTTCTAACTTCGTCGGTCTTTGGGCCACGCACCCGCCGCTGGATGAGCGCATCCGCGCCATCGAACCCACCTTCGACGGCACCTTCATCGAGCCCCCGCAAGTCGTGAACATCGCTCGCGAATCGTTGGTTTCTGCCAGCCTCGCACCCGCGCCCACCCGATCCGCCATTAAGCCTGAAGATGTCCTCGCTTCCGTCGGCACCCTCACGCCCGCGCTGCTCGCGGAAGCACACCAGCTGCACGTCTCACTTCCGCCTCGTCTCATCGCCGCCGCCCACGCGCCCGCCGAAGCGCCGATCCTACTTTATGGCCTGTTGCTGGATAGCGCCGACGACCACGTCCAGCGCCGCCAACTCGCCCTCATCGCCCGCCGCGCCGGCGGCGAGGCGTTGCACGTACTCGAATCTCTCGACTCCTCGCTCCGCGATCTCGGTCCCGCGCACAAACTCCCGCTCCTCCAACTCACCCTGCCCGCACTAAAAACGCTCCGCCCCTCGGCGCTCGCCCCGTTTTTTGAAACCCTCGACGCACTCGTGCACGCCGATGGACGCGTCTCACCGTTTGAGTTCGCCCTCCAAAAACTGCTCGTGCGCCACCTCACCGTCAGCCGCGCTCCGGCACGTGCTTCGATGGTTCAGTTTCATTCATTTAAAGCCGTCGCCGATGAAATCGGCACGGTGCTCTCGACCTTGGCCCACGCCAGTGATCGCGATTCGAACGAAGCCTATGCCGCCGGCGCGGCGCAACTCCCGCTGCTCGCCAGCCACCTCGGGCCGCTCGCGCTCACCACCGATCTCGTCGCCCTAGACGCCGCCCTAGATAAACTCGTCACCGCCAGCGGACCGATCAAGCAACGCCTACTTCAAGCCGCGGCGCACGTCGTCATCTCCGATGGCGACGTCCACATCGAAGAATACGAGCTCCTCCGTGCTATCGCCGCCACGCTTGATGTCCCGCTGCCACCTTGGCCAGCTTAAGGCCAAAAAAAGCCGCCCCGAAAAAGGGCGGCTTGGTTAGAGAGTTGAAGTTAAACGCTAACGCAGCTCAGGGCAGCTCGTAAACTTCGAGCAAGACGTCGCCCGACACACTACCCGTCGCGCTGACATGCACCGTGTAGCCAGCGCCTGCGGTGAGCGTGAGTTTCACCGCCGCTGATTTCGCATCCGTATCGAGGCCAAACGCACCTGCTGCGGTGAAATCCGCCGCCGTCACGGCCTGCGCCCAATCATCGTTATCGGCCACTTTGAGCGAGCCGCGATAGACTTCCAATTTCGGGTCGGCCAAGGCGCCGGTCACACCGAAGCCCGCGAGGCGAGCGCCGACCGCGCGTACGAGCACAGTCTTCGTGCCACTGCCGCCGATCACAAAGCCGCCGATCAACATGTCGCCGGAACCGCCCGCTCGGCCGAGCGCGGAAAGGTTGCTGAAGCGGGCCGAGGTACCGATACCGTAAAGTTCGATCAAGGTGTTGCCCGCCGTGCGTGCGGCCATTTGCAGGGAGTGGGTACCGTTGATGGCTCGGGAAAGCACGGCATCTTTGCTTGCCACCGTCAGCGGGAAGGCGCCAGCGGCGTTGAACAGCGTGGTGGCCGCTTGGCCGGAGACCCAATCGTCGTTGGCGTCGAGTTGGGTCGCGCCGTTGAAAAGCGCGAGCCGCGGATCTTCGATCGCGTTGGTCACTCCGAAACCGGTAAGTCCGGGGCCAATGGCGCGAGCGAGGATCGTGTCCGTCCCGCTATTTTGAAAACCAACGATCACGGTCTGGCCCGCGGCGGCCGTGGTGCGAATCGAGCCGTTGGTGATGCGGGTGGCAGTGGGGGTAACTTCGAGGACGGCGATGGAGCCGTCGATGCCGAGGTCAGGGAAACCTTCGTAACCGACGAGCAAGGTGGGGCGCCCGGTAGGACTTTCCGCGGCGGAAACGAAGACCAGCGTCTCAGGCGAGACATGTTGCGTGCCCTTCGTGACGTTGGTGCCGTCGATGAGGTTAAAATAGCCGACGATGCGGACCTGGTTGAGGTTGGTCACATCAAACTGGTAAATACCATTCTGGCGTTCCGCGCCGACGAAGATATACTGCTTTCCGTCGATCTCGCCATACGCGAGGGCCTCGGGCTCGGGGCCTTTGTCATCGGAGCGGGTGTCGATCGCGGTGGTGTTGCCGCTGTTCATATTGAACGTGAGCGGGAAGTTATTACGCACGAATTCTTCAATCATCGAGCCACTATCAAACGCACGGTTACCGGCCTCATCCCAAATCGTGAAGCTGCGGGTACCGATCATCGTGGGGACTTCGATGCCGGCGTCGGCATCGGTGTTGCCATCGACGCGCGAGATATTGAGTCGGCCGATACCGCTCGAATTACTGAGACTGCCGCCAAAAACGAGGTCGCCTGCGCCATCCGCGACGATGTCGACGATGCCAGCGGCGCCGGCACGGGCGATATCGCCATCATCGGTGCGCGCATCACCTTCGTTAGCCGTGACGACGTAGCGTTTGCCGCCTTGCACAAAGGTCTGAATCGTATCCGGCATGGGTAGGCCTGGGACCACGTCGTTGATGTTAATCGCCGCGAGACCGCCGCCGGTCGGGTCTTGGTCGGAACCATCGATACGCTGCGTAATCGTGCCGAGGTAGTTGATCGCGGTGAACTTGTTGGCGTTGGTGCCGGTGAGATCGAGGATCGCAATGGCGTTGTTTTCCTGGAGAGTCACATAGACCTTGTCATTGGTCGTAGCGGAAAACTCGGGCTCGATGTAGAGGTATCGGTCGGCCGCGGCGACGTCGGCGACATTGATGCGGACGCTGTTGAGGTTAACCCCGCTGGCGAGACCGGTTTTATAATCGACGGTCGTGACGGAAGGAGCGGCGCTCAAGAGACTCGCCGCTGAGGTCACGTCCGCGAGGTTGATGACACTGACCGAGCCGGGCGCTTGGGCGGCGTTGGCCGTGTATTCGCCTTCGTTGGCGATGATGACTTTAGTCCCGTCTGGCGTGAACTTCACGGCATCAGGATGGTAGCCCACGTCGACGGTCCGTAGCACCGTGCCAGTGGCCAATTCGAAAAACGCCACCTTGCCGAGTACGCGGGTGTTATCGCTCGGGATAATCGAAGCGACGCCGAAACCGCGACCACTGGGATCAGCCGCCACGCTGCTGACCGATAGCGTCGCGGTGGCCCCAAAAATGTTATCGAAATTGGCGGCCACGCCAAAACTCAGCGCACCCGAAGAAGAGAGCGCGTAGATGTCGATCTTGTGGCTGACGGTGCCCGTGCGCGCCAAGGAATTGGTCGCGAGCACGTAATCGGAGCCGGCAGGAGCATTGTAATGCGCGACGACTTCGCCGCCACCTGGGATAGAAACACCGGAGATCAGTTTGAGTTCAGCCCGAGCTGAGGACACCGCGAGCGCCATTAATAAAACGAGAGCCAGACGTGGAATTGAGGGGGAGATCATGGAAGACATTCACGTGACATCTAGGTCACAGCGCACGCCATGTAGTGTAACATTACTGCGGCGGCGTCACCTGTTTGGCACAAATCAGATCCCTCTTCGGGTCTATTGACATCCTCCCAGCCCTAAAGGACCGGGTTTTCACGCCGTCCGCTAAGATAAACCGGATTTAAACAACATTGAATCTGCTAGATAGACTACCACTAGGCCCTCGTTACCCTCGGATAAGTACACAAGCGCAACCCCACCATGCCTCATACTCGACCCACCGCGGCCAATTTTTTCAGAACTGCTTGTAGCCGATTTCTGCGACGGGCGGCGTCGGCTCGGGCGGCGTCAATCCATGAGCGCGCATCACTTCATGTAAGGCCGCGATCGTCTCAAACGACGGTTTAAAATTTCCGTAGCGATGACCTTCCGCCACGAGCACCGGCGTCCAACCGCGGTGGTTTTTTTGATTCCAGATTAAGATTTTCGCGCCTTTCGCGTCTAAAAATTTCACGACTTTCGGAAAATTAGCGAAGCCCGCGCCGTGCATCGCCGTGTCGCCATTTTTTGAAACCGCATCGATGTCCGCGCCGAGCTTGAGCAGATAATCGCAGGCCGCCACCGCTTCGTCGTCGGTGCCGGCTTCTTCTTCGGCGGAACGCGTGCCCAGTCCCGCCGCTGCCATCAACGGCGTGCAGCCGTCCACATTCGTGATCTTCGGATCGGCGCCGAGCTCGACGAGGAGTTTCATGAAGGCGAGGTCCGCCGTGTCCGCCGCCAACATAAAGGGCGTGCACCCTTTGCGGTTGATGCGGCCACCGCCGGAGGGGCCGCCAGTCAGACGCAGGTTTACATCGGCGCCATGCGCGACGAGCTTGCGGATGAGTTGCTCGCTGGTGACGTTACCGTGGTCCTCAGGAATGGGATCGCCTTCATCCTCGCCAATGTCGGGTTTGCGAATCCACGCGAGAATATGCAACGGAGCGTAGCCGGAGCGCAGGTCGTTGGGATCGGCGCCGAGATCGAGGAGCACGGAGGCGACTTCAAAGTGGCCATTTTCGACGGCCAGCGTGAGCGCACTGTTGCCGCGTTTGGGCAGCTTGTTGCCGGTCTTGGTCGGGGCGGTGACCGCGTTGATGTCCAAGCCGGTTTTCAATAACACCCGCACGGTCTCGACGTGGCCCGCGCGAATCGCAAAGAGCAACGCGTTGAGGCCCGTGGGCACCGTCGCCGTCACATCGGCCTTGGCGGCGATGAGCGCCGTGACCACAGCGGTGTGTCCCTCGGCGGCGGCCCACATCAGGGCGGTTTGCCCGCCGGGGAGTTTGGCGTCAACGACGGCGCCATGCGCGAGGATTGAAGTCACGACCGCGACCCGACCCGTGCGCGCGGCCGTCATGAGGGGGGTTTCACCGCCAAGCAGAGCGCGGTTGGCATCGGCGCCAGCGGCGAGGAGCGCGTCCACCGTCGCAGCGTCTCCATTGGTACACGCGAGGGCGAGCGGGGTGACGCCGTAACGATTGGGCGTGTGGGCGGCCGCCGGTTCCGCCGCGAGCAGGCGCCGCACGAGCGCCAGATCCGAGGCTTGGACGGCGCTCAACATCGCCTCCGAGGCGTGCGCGGTACACGCTCCGCTCCAGACGAATCCAGCCAACACCGCGAGCAGGCTGCGCAAAGATCCAAGGCGAGAGCCGGCTGAGGGTTGCGCGAGACGTTTTTGTTTCATGGCGCGAGCCAGCGTCACACGCTAAGCGGGTTGAAAAGATCGGTGATCTTGCCGGAGCTATCGCCGAAGCGGTCGATCTTCACGCCGACTTTGTCGAGGAGTGTGAGGTGCAGATTGGCAAGCGGCACGGGCTTGTCGTAGCGGATATGTCGATCGCCCTTCATGCCGCCCGCCGCGCCACCGGCGACGAGGATCGGCAGGTTGGTGTGATCGTGTACGTTGGGGTTTCCAATACCGCTGCCGTAGAGCAGCAACGAGTGATCCAAGAGCGTGCCGTTGCCCTCCGGCGTGGCCTTCAGGCGCTCTAGAAAATAAGCAAAGAGCGAGACGTGGAACGCGTTGATCTTGGCCATGCGTGCAATTTTATCAGGGTCGTTGCCGTGGTGGGAAAGCGGATGATGCGGGTCAGCGACGCCGGTCTCGACGGCGTAGGTACGATTGCTCGTTTCCCGGGCCAACTGGAAGGTCGTGACTCGCGTGATATCGCCCTGCATGGCGAGAACTTGCAGATCAAACATGAGTTTGGCGTGCTCGGTGTAAGAAGCGGGGACGCCAAGCGGACGCTCAAGATCGGGCGGGAGCGAACTATGAGTGACATCGGTTTCAGCCTTCTGGATGCGACGTTCGACTTCGCGAACGGTGTCGAGATATTCGGCGATCTTGGCGCGGTCAGCCGGACCCAACTGACGTTTTAGACTAGAAATGTCCTCGGTGATCCAATCGAGCAAACTGGCGCGCTGACGCAGCGAGGCGCGGCGCTCGACCAGACTGCCGCCTTCGCCAAACAAGCGCTCAAAGACGATGCGTGGGTGCGCCTCAGAGGGGAGCGGCGTGGTCGGCGAGGACCAGGAGAGATTATTTTGGTAAACACAGGCGTAGCCGTTGTCGCATTGGCCGGTGGTCTGAAGCATGTCCATCGAGAGTTCGAGGGAGGCAAGCTGAGTCTCGCGACCGAGTTGTCGCGCCGCGAGTTGGTCGGCGGTGGTGCCAAGATAGTAGTCGGAGCTTTCCGTGTGTTTAGCTTTGGCGGCGCTCAGGAACGAGGAGTTGGAGGTGGCGTGCGAACCCGGATAGGCGTTGCGCAGTTCAAGATTGGTGAAAGCCGTGACGTGTTCGCGGTGAGGCGCGAGCGATGCGAGAATAGGCGAAAGCTCGCTGAGTTTTCCATCAGTGCCGCGCGGCGTCCAGCGGGACTGGTCACAGCCCATCGGCATAAAAACATAACCAAGACGACGGACCGGCAGAGCCGCCGTCTTCGTCATGGCGGTGGCCGCAGGAATCATCGCGTCGAGCAACGGGAGCGACAATGCGGCGCCCATTCCACGGAGAAAGGTACGGCGAGGCAGGGCTTTTTTGGATACGAATGAGCTCATGGATTGGGGGTACGGCGCAGCTGAAATGGCGGACTGTTAACGAGACCAAGAACGAGAGCGGAAAAACGAAAATCCTCCGCTTCCGCGCGACGCACGATCGCGCGGACGGCGGGAGCATCAGACAAATCGACGCCGCGGCCGAGGGCGAAGGTCAGCAGTTTTTCCGTCAGCGTCGCCGCGAATAAATCCGGCCGCGCGAGGAGCGCCTGCTCCAGACCACCGACACCTTCAAACTTCGAGCCATCCGGGAAGCCACCCGACGCATCAACCGGAAGTCGCTCCTCCGTCGTGCGCCAACGACCGACCGCATCGAAATTCTCGAGCGAGAAACCAACCGGGTCCATCAAGTTGTGGCAACTCGCGCAGACCGGCTTCTCACGGTGCGCAGCCAAGCGGGCCCGGATGGGCAGCCCCGCGGAGACGTGACCATCGTCGAGCGCCGGCACGTTGGGTGGAGGCGGCGGTGCCGGCGCGCCGACGAGATTAGCGAGGATCCAGTTGCCGCGGATCACGGGCGAGGTGCGGGTCGCGTACGAGGTTACGGTGAGAATACTCCCTTGGCGAAGTAGGCCGCCGCGCTGCCGTGCGGCCATACCGGCGAATGAAACGCGGCGAAAATGACTGCCGTAAAGATGCGGCACGCCGTAGTGTTTTGCGAGGCGCTCATCGAGGAACGAGTAGTCGGCCGAGATCAATTCCGTCACCGGACGATCTGCGGTCATGATGTTTTCAAAAAAGAGTTCCGTCTCGCGGCGCATCGAGTGGCGGAGGTTGTCGTCAAAATCGATGAAGCGACGCACATCTGGCGCAACAGATTCCAGGCCGCGGAGGTGCAGCCATTGCGCGGCGAAATTGGTAGCGAGATTGCGCGCGCGCGGATCGGCGAGCATGCGGCGGACTTGCTGCTCGAGTCCCGCAGGGCGGCGCAAATCACCGCGCCCCGCCGCCTCGAGGAGCGCGTCATCCGGTAAACTGCTCCAGAGAAAAAACGAAAGTCGCGAGGCGAGCTCCAGATCGCTGATGCGATAAACCGTACCCGGCGCCAAGCCGGCGGGATCGGTTTCCACGCGGATCAAAAATTGCGGTGCGACGAGAATCGCGGCCAACGCGCTTTCGATCCCCGCTTCGAAGCCTGCGCCTTCGGCACTGCCTTCGCGAAAAAACTGGAGCGGACGACGCAGATCGTCGTCGTTGATCGGGCGACGGTATGCGCGGCGCAGGAGCGACGCCAAAATCGCCCGCGCGCGGACTTCGTCGTTGGCCCGCGCCGCAACCGACGCGATCTCACCGAAGATCAAGCGCCGACTGGGCGTTTCGCCCGGACCGGTGGCGTTGAAAGGGCCTGTGATCGAAGTCTGGTAAAGTGCCGGGGCGGTGCGCGGGTGGCGGTGCATGTTGAAGCGCGCGACAAAGGGCTGGCGCTCAGTCTCGATCAGCACCGAAGGGTTTTTTATGAACGTCACGCCGACCTGATGCGGGCCGGCCTTAACAGGAACCCGGAACTTCAGGTGCATATCCACGCCCTCGGCATTTTTGTCGGCGCCGGGCGGCTTCACGGTGGCGATGGCCACGCGTGCACCGTCGATCAACACTTCGACATCATGGGGAGCCTTGAGGCCCTCGACCTGTTCGTTGCGATCCCGCGCGAGGCGTAATTGAATCTCATACTCCCCATCCTGGGGAAACGTGTACGGGATCAATGCTCCGCCGCGCGTACCAAGCGGGAGTCCTTCGATATGGCCTTCCTGAGTGAGATCCGGCGGGACGCGAAACGTATCGCCGCCGGGCGTCTTGCGTGGCGCGCCGATCGCTAACCGAGCGATTTTTTGCGCTGCCGACACATAACGATCAAGCAGCGTGGTCGACAGGTTGCCGACCGTGACGTTGTCAAAGCCCCGCGCTGGTTCGTCATTCGGCAGCAAGGTCGTCGCATCGATCTCGAGCGCGAGCAGGTCGCGGATGGCGTTTTGGTATTCGGTGCGATTAAGCCGGCGAAATGTATCCGTGCGACCGGGATCCGGTGCCGCGGTCGCCGCCCGATCGAGCTCAGCTTTCAAGAGGGTCACAACCTGCCGGTATTCGGCGGCCGAGGGTCGCTCCTCCCCGATCGGCGGCATTTGTTGGTGATCTATTTTACGCAAGATCTTTTCCCAGAGCTCAGGATTTGTAGCCGGACTTTTGGCCGCGATCCCCTCGAGCGAAAGTCCGCCCTTCGTGATGCTGTCATCGTGACAATCCATGCAGTATCGACCGACCAAGTCCTCCGCGAGATGCGCCGGCGCTAAGGCCGCTTCAACCGCCTGCGGGCCCAGCAGCGCCCATGTCGCGACGGCAGTCGCTAGGGCACGCAGACAAGATTCGATCAACTGATCAAAAAAACGAGGCATGGGGTACGAGGTAACGCACCCCAACGGAGGCTTGAGCCACTAACAGAGGCGAGGCAAAAAACTGACGGGTGAAAGAAGCTCTGAGCGTTAAACTAAATTCGTCGGCTGCTTCCCCGCCAACACGTCGACGCCCTTCGTCGCGTCAAATGAGCCGTCCCACTTCGCCACGATCAAGGTCGCCACAGCGTTACCGATGAAATTGGTGATCGCGCGCGCTTCCGACATAAACCGGTCCACACCGAGAATCAGCGCCATGCCTGCTACGGGAATCTTATCCGTCGCGGCCAGCGTTGCCGCCAGCGTGATAAATCCGCTCCCCGTCACGCCCGCCGCGCCCTTCGAAGTGATCATGAGCACGAGCAACAATTTTCCCTGCTCCCACAACGTCAGCGGCGTGTCCGTTGCCTGCGCCACGAAGAGCGCCGCCATCGTCAAATAAATCGAGGTTCCGTCCAAGTTAAACGAATAGCCCGAGGGCACGACGATGCCGACCACCGGCCGCGCGCAGCCCGCCTTCTCCATTTTGTGCATCAACCCCGGTAGCGCGGTCTCCGACGACGAGGTCCCCACCACGATCAACAATTCTTCGCGGATGTACTTAATGATTTTCCACACGCTGAAGCCGTTGAAGCGCGCGATCAGCCCGAGCACCACAAAGATAAATAGTGCACACGTCACGTAGACGCACGCCATCAGCGCTCCGAGCGACACCAGCGAGCGCAGGCCGTATTTGCCGATGGTAAACGCCATCGCGCCAAATGCCGCCACCGGGGCCAGCTTCGTCACCATGCTCACGATGCCGAAAATCACGCGCGATACTTCGTTGATCAAATTGAGCACCGGCCGGCCGTGCTCGCCGATCTGCCCGAGCGCGATGCCAAACAAAACCGCCAGCAACAACACCTGCAGAATTTCTCCTTCCGCAAACGCCCCGACAAACGTGTTCGGGATGATGTGTAGCAAAAACTCCGCCGTCGTCTGCCCTTGCGCCGCCTTTGTGTAACCCGCCACCGCTTTCGCATCGAGGGAAGCCGCGTTCGCATGCACGCCCGCGCCCGGCACGAACACATTGGCCACCACAAGACCGATGATCAGCGCCAGCGTGGAAACGATTTCAAAATACAACAGCGCCTTCCCGCCCACGCGGCCGACTTTCTTCAAGTCGCCCATGCCGGCGAGGCCCACGACCACGGTCGCAAAAATGATCGGCGCGATCAGCATCTTCACCAGCTTGATGAAGCCATCGCCGAGCGGCTTCAGCGACGCACCGAAATCCGGCCACAGGTAACCGACCAACACCCCGACCACGATCGCGGCCAGCACTTGTAGATACAGCGTATTACGTTTGCCGGAATTCTCGGGGACCGCGGGGTCGGTATGCATGACTCAGCGAAGCCTCACCGTCACCACAGGCGCAATTTTATTCCCGCACCTTCGCCAGGCCAGCGGCGACTACGGCGGCGACATTACGTAGGATCGCACGCTCACTCGCATGATCGGTCGTGAAGACCACCAGCACGTACTTCCGGCCGTCCGGCAGCTCCACATACGCCGACTCATGCCGCGTCTGGCTCGTCCAACCAGCCTTCGACCACAACTTCGCCCCCGCCGGCAACTCCGTCCCGGTGAACTTCGCTTGATCATCCAGATCGTCCATCTTTGCCGCCGGATCACGCGCCAAGAGCGCCCGCATTTCCGCGCTCCGCTTCGAAGTGACGCAGCGCCCGGTAACGATCTCGACCCACAACCGCGCCGTCGCCTCGGTCGTGAGCATGTTGCGCTTCGGCTCATACGTGCGGATCGCCTGCGACTCCCGCCCATACGGCCCGTCGCCCCAAGGTTTCTTGCTCGCATTGACGCCCACATAACCGAGCCCCGCAAAATATCGCGTCACCACCGCGCGTTTTTCGAACCACGTTTTAATTTCCCACTCAGGCAACTCCGGCCCACTCGTCGTTCCCGTCATCAAATCGATCAGGTAGTGCGTCGCATCGTTCGATGAATCCACGATCATATCGCGCATGGCCCGCCGCAGCTCGGGCGTATCCGTGAGTTTCCCGTCCTCGAGCCAGCGGTGCACTGCCGCGAGGTAAAACAACTTGATCACACTCGCCGGATAGATCGGCACCTTACCGCGATGACTCGCCTGCTGCGGCTGCTGCGCCGCCGTAAGATCGACCAGCGTGATCGCGAGTTGGTCGGCCTTGAGTCCCTGCGCCTGGAACCGCTCCAGCGTGGACTGCACCGCTCGATCCACGAGCGGCTGCAACTCCCCCGCCCGCGCGTCCACCGCCAACCCGACACCCCATAAAACCCAAAGTCCGATTATGTGTTTCATCTCCAGACCCAAACACTCACCCCAAGGCGCATCAAGTTGCGATCGTACCAACAAGATTGCCCCCGGTCGCCGCCCGCGCTGCACTCTCTGGCGTGATCCTCGCCGCCAAACTCTCTGCGCTCGCCGACGATTTTACGCCCATCGACGACCTCCAGGAGCGTCTCACCCTCCTCGTCGATCGCGCCCGGCGCGCCCCGCCCCTGCCCGCCGCCGACCGCATCGAGGGACACCGCGTGCTCGGTTGCATCTCCGCCGTCTGGCTGACCGCCGAGCTCAGACCCGATGGTTCACTCACTTTCCACGCCGATGCCGACTCGCCCCTCGTGCGCGGTCTCGTCGTCGGCGTCGCCGATTTTTTCAGCGGCGCGACTCCCGCCGAGATTGCCGCGAGCGACACCGACCCGCTCGCCACCCTCGAGCTCCTCGCCAACCTATCCCCCACGCGTCGCAACGGTCTCACCGCCGTCCGCCAACGCATCCGCACCCTCGCCCAGTCGCACCTCGCCTGAGTGCCGCGCCGCCGTAGCTTCGTCATGACCTACTGCGACGCGCACAACCACCTCGCCGCCCCGGCGCTCGCCCCGCACGTACCGGCGATTCTCCCCGCGCTCACCGCCGCCGGCGTCACCCACTTTGTCGTCAACGGCACCGAGGAAGCCGACTGGCCCAGCGTCGCCGCGCTAGCCGCCAGCGTCCCAGCGCGGCGCCCGGCGCTCCACCTCACGCCCAGCTACGGCTTGCATCCTTGGGACACCGGCAACCGTTCCCCCGCGTGGCTCGAAACGCTGCGTCATTACCTAGCCGCCGATCCCCGCGCGGCCGTCGGTGAGATCGGCCTCGATCGCTGGATGCTCGACCGCGCCCGGCCTGATGATCCGCGCCTCGCCGGCCTGCGCCGCGCCCCCTTGGAGGAACAACGCGACATCTTCCAAACGCAGCTCGCGCTTGCCGTCGCGCTCGACCGTCCCGCCACGATTCACTGCATCGACGCCTTCGGCCTGTTGCTCGAAATATTGCAATCCGGTCCGCTTCCGCCGCTTGGTTTTCTACTGCACGCTTACAGTGGCTCGGTCGAACTCGTCGCGCCCTTCGCCGCGCTCGGCGCGTATTTCTCTTTCAATGGCGCATACCTCGCCCCGCGCCACGCCCGCCTCCGTGCGTTGTATCAGACGGTCCCGCTCGAGCGCCTGCTCATCGAGACCGATGCGCCCGCAATGCTGGCTCCACCCGCGCACGCGCCCTTTGCGCTGAGCGCCACGCCTGCATTAAACCACCCCGCGAATCTCGCCGCCACCTACGCCGCCCTTGCGACGCTCCGCGAGCTCCCCCTGGCGACCCTCACCGCCCAAGTCGCCGCCAACTACCGCCGCCTCTTCCTCCGCGCTTGAGCGCGGGGCGCTTGCTCAGAGCTGCGCGCTCTCGGCGGCGAGTTCACGGACCATTTCCTGAGCGGCGACGAGGCCGAAGGCGCCCGTCACCCAAACCGCCGTGCCAAAGCCTGTCGCACAGTCCAACTTCAGATTCGTTCCCGGTTCGACCTCGGCGCGGCACGTGCCATCGGCCCACGGAAACACGGGTTTTTCCTCGGTCCATACGCAGCGCACCCCGTAGAGATTCCCTTTACCGCCCGCGAAACCGTAATCGCGGCGCAGCTTCTTGCGCACCTGGCGCAGCAACTCGTCGCAGCCCGATTGGCCGAGATCGCCGGCGCGCAATTGCGTCGCATCGCGTCGCCCACCCGCGCCCCCCACGGTCACGCATTTGAGGCGCCGCTTCACCGCTTCCGCGATGATCAGCGCCTTGTGCGACATGAGATCCACCGCATCCACGACGCCGTCCAATTGCCCCGCGAGCAAACGCTCCGCCGAGGCCGGCGTGAAAAATTCCGCCACCGTCGTGACGCGACACGCGGGGTTTATTAAACGCACGCGTTCGGCGAGCACGTCGATTTTGGGCCGGCCGATCTGCCCATTGAGCGCGGGTAACTGGCGGTTCACATTGGTGACACACACATCGTCGAGATCGATCAACGTGAGCGCACCGACGCCGCTGCGCGCGAGGCCCTCGACCGTCCATGAGCCCACGCCGCCGACGCCGATCACCGCCACGTGCGCCGCGCGTAATTTATCCAGCGCCGCCGAGCCGAACAACCGGCCGACACCACCAAAACGTTCCACGTAATCGTCGTGCATGGCTGCGCAATCGAGCTCCGCTAAGTCGAGCTCAGGGCCGGGCCGGGCTGGCGCCTAGACCCTTGGCTTCTTCCTGCCGGAGGATCAACTGCGTGCGTAAAAACGTATCAGGCGGAGCCGCACGCCACGCCGTCACCCAGATCGAGGCGAGCATTTCGCCGCCGGTGAGCAAGCGCGCCTTGATGAAGTCGCGGCCCTCGGTGCTCGGGGTCACGCCGGGTTTCACGCGAAATTTGTCAGCCTTGTCCATCGCGTAGAGCGGCTCGACGCGTTGTTGCGAAGCGATGAGATAATCCATCACCGCGACGAACAACGGCTCGCGTCCATCCGCGCGGGGCGCGAGGGCGATGGGCTGAGCCGGTTTCACCTGCGGGGAGATTTCGGCGAGCTTGATGCCGGCCTTGGCGATAAAGCCGCCGTCGATCCAGCTATGAATGCCGCTCGCGGTGGCGTAGCCGTTGGGGTTAGGACCGACCCAGCCGTTGTGATGCACCGTCGTGTGCAAAGGCTGCGCGCAGTCGCCGACGTAGTGCCCCATAACGCCCATGGTGTAGATGGCGTTGGCCTTGGCATTGGCGATTTCTTCGGGCGTGCCGAGTTCTTCAAAGACTTTTAGGTACGCAAACGCCGAGCGCAGCCGCGCGAAATGCTCCGCGATCATCCACGGCGCGAAGCCGGGCCACTCGCGCGTGTGATCGGCGTTTTTGGCCGGATCGATCTTGGGCAATTTATCCGCGTGCGCCGCGCGGGCGGCGGCGAACTGCACGATGAAATCGTAGCGAAACGAGGAGACCTTAGCCGGGTCGATCCCGACTTCGGAGAGTTGTTCAAGGTCGCAGAAATGATCGGACCAGCTGCCGCCGGATTGTTTCATGATGAGGTCAGGCACGTTACGCCAACGGTCGCCTTCGCCGGAGAGAAACAACACGCGCTCGATGTTCGCGGGCTCGCGGACGAAGGCCGGGAACTCAGCCGGCAAGGCCTGCAACGCGAGCTGGTTGACCATGCGGTGACCGTTGTAATCCCAAGCCGCGAGCGGCGCGGCGGCAGCGAAAACGGCTAAGAGGGCAGCGAGGTGGCGGGAGTTCATGGGCAATGAGGAGATGAGAGAGCGTGAGATTTGAATTTAACGGGATGAAGAATTCGCGCCGCTACGCAGACTTTGCAACTGCGAGGCGTAGGCGCCCAGGCCTTGGGCAATCGCCTCAGCTAGTTGCTGGCGGTAAGTGGCGTTGCCGATGCGGCGGGCCTCGGTCGTGTTGGAAAGGAAGCCCCCTTCGATGAGCACGGCGGGACAGGAAACGAGCCGAAGCACGGCGAGCCGGTCGTGCTTGAAACCGCGGTCATCGAGCTTCAAGTCACGCAGCAAGCGCCGCTGGATCGAATACGCGAGGAGGCTATTCCAGACATCATTGCCGTTGCCGGGATTGAGCACCTCGTCGTCGAGGCGACGCCGCGCGCGCGTGACGGGCGGCTGGTGTTGTGGCGTGAAGCGATAGACTTCGGCCCCGCTGACTTTCTCCACCTGCTCGGCGACGGAGTTGAAGTGGATGCTCACAAACACGTCGGCACCGACCTCATCGGCGATCTGCGCGCGGCGTTGCAAGTCGTCCTGTTTGCCGGGTTTCAACTGGCGATCATCGCTGCGCGTGAGCACAACCTTCCAGCCGCGCGCCTCGAGAATTTTTTTCAACCGCAGCGACGTATCGAGCGTGAAGGTTTTCTCAAACAAACCGAGCGCGCCATTGACCTTGCCGGTGTCGGGCCCGCCGTGGCCAGGATCGATCACGATGGTTTTCGGGACGGATTTGGGGGCACCGAGCAAGGCGGGACGCACGAGCGGCACGAGGCAACGCTCGAGGTCGATCTTGCTCACGTATAAATTACCGCTGCGCGACACGGGCGCCTGCCCAAGAAAAATGCGATCGCCGTTGAGTCCGGCTTCGAGACGGTCAGAGGCCAGTTCGAGACGCGTGTCTTTATCGGTGAGCACCGCCTCGCGCGATGAGAGCGTCCAACTTACTTTCAGTCCGAGGCGTTTCGCTGCGACGCCGATCTCGACCCAATCAGTCGCGCCGAAACGCGTGGAACGTGGGACCTGGGCGGGGCTGGCGGTCGCGGTTTTGGGCTTCGGCGATGAAGGCGTCGCCGGAGCCACAGCCGAAGCGCCCGGGCGAGTGGGAGGTAGACGCGGGACGTTCTCCTGCGCCGTGAGGCCGGAAACGAGCAACCCGATGATCAAGCCACCCAGCGCGGCCCAGCGCACCCGCGGGGTGTTCATACGAAAAACCTCAGGCTCCCGCCGTGGGTTTGTCATCCTCGTCGTCGTCGCCCGAGAGATCGGGACCATCATCAACGGCGGGCGAGTTACCTTGCGATTGGAACTTCGGCTTGCGCTTATTGGGCGCTAGCGGGGTGAGCATCACATGAATATTACGACCGATGAGCTTGGGTTCAGCATCGGGATTACCCATGCCGACCAACTCGCCGACCGCACGCGTCATGACGGCGAAACCGAGATCGGTGTGCGCCATTTCGCGACCGCGGAACTTAAGGCGGAGCTTCACTTTATTGCCGTGGCCGAGAAATTCTTCGGCGTGGCGGACTTTGGTGAAGAAATCGCCGTCGGCGATACGCGCGCTAAATTCGATTTCCTTGATCTTGCTCGCCGTGGATTTCACGTGAGAAGTCTTCTTCTGTTCCTCGTACACGTACTTGCCGAAATCCATGATACGACAGACCGGCGGGGTGGCGTTGGGCGCGACTTCGACGAGATCGAGACCCACTTCCAAAGCCAAAGAAATGGCCTTGGTGGTTTCGAGAATGCCGAGCTGTTTGCCTTCGGGCGAAATACAGCGCACGGAGGGCACCTTGATCCGATGATTGCGGCGGATGGCCGCGAAAGGGTCGACGTTGCGACGCTGATAAGAACCGGAGCGATTGCCGCCACCGCCGGCGGAAGGGAACGAAGTAGCCATCAATTAGGTTTGGTCAAAAGAGTGAAGTCCCACCATGTGTCACCGCTCAGCCCCCGCGGGGCAACACCAATTTGGCCAAGTTCGCCGCGGCGGGCTTCATACGCTAAAGCTCTCGCCACAGGAGCAACTGGCCTTCGCGTTGGGGTTGGAGAACTTGAAACCACCGGCGACCATCGCGCCCGAATAGTCCAGATGCGTGCCTTTCAAATAGAGCGCCGTCTTCGGATCGACGAGGACCTGCGTGTGGGCCGTACGCACGAGGATGTCGCCGCGCTTAGGGGCCGGCACGAACTTCATCTTGTAACTGAGCCCATTGCAGCCGCCGCCGGTAATCGCGATCCGTAGAAACTCGCCTTGCGCCTCGCGGGCGATCAACGCCGCAACTTTACCACCGGCCGCCGGCGTGAGTTGCACCAGGTTCTCGTTGCCCGCGCGCACGCCCTCAGGCAACGGGGCAGACGGAGAAATCTCGGGAGCAGGCGATAACATACAACTCCGACTATCGCGGCCTGCGCGCGTTTATCAAGCGTCGCGCCACAATCACCGCATTGGCAAAACTCGTCGCGCTAGCCACGCCCTGACCCGCGATACTAAACGCAGTACCATGGTCCGGACTCGTCCGCACGTGCGGCAGCCCAAGCGTGACGTTCACCGCTTCGTCGAAATCAATCACCTTCAACGGCGCGAGTCCTTGGTCATGATAGAGCGCCACGACAACGTCGAACTCACCGCGCAAGGCCCGCGCGAACAACGTGTCGGCCGGTTGGCACACGCTCAGCCCCGGAAACTCCGTGCGCATCTGCATCAGCGCGGGATTGATAAAATCGCGTTCTTCTTCGCCGAGCAACCCACCCTCGCCCGCGTGCGGATTCAACCCGCACACGCCGATGCGCGGCGCCGAGATGCCTTCGGCGCGCGCGAGCGCATCCGCCGCAGCCACGGTACGATGCAGCAACAGCGGCCCGAGGAGTTGCGGTACTTCGCACAAGGGCACGTGCCACGTCGTCAATACCACGCGCAAGCGCCCACCGCAAAACGCCATCACGGGTTCACCGCCCCATTGCGCCGCAAAAAATTCCGTCTGCCCCGGCCACGTATAACCCACGCGCGCCAATCCTGCTTTACTCACCGGCCCAGTCACGACACCGCAAAATTCACCCGCCGCGCAACCGTCCGCCGCGCGTTGCATCGCCGCCCAAGCCACGAGTGAGCCGTCGGCCGTCGGTTGGCCCGGCGTCGCCCAAAAATCTTCCAAGCCCACGGCAATCTTCGTCGCCGTCGTCTCGAGCGCCGCCAGCCAACGCGTCGGCCCAATCATGGCGACCTCTGCAGCTTCCGCGGGATGCGCGGCGAGCCACGCCGCCAAGATTTCCGGTCCGACGCCCGCGGGGTCGCCGCACGTGAACGCGAGTTTCACGGCGCTCATTCCGTCGCCTCGTCGGCTGAGGCGCGGCGCGCGCGCGCGAAACTGCGTTTACCGCCACTGAAAAACTCAAGGAATTTCCGCGCCTCCGCGCTCGGATAATTTCCGCCCGTGAGCAATGTCGCCGCCACTTCGCGAATGTTGCCCGGCGTAAAATACACGTCGTGAAACGCCGCTTTCAATTGCGCGATCGCCGCGCGATCGACGCCGCGCCGCTTTAGGCCGACGACGTTGAAGCCGATGACTTCATCGCGCTCTGCCACCATTGTAAAATGGGGCACATCGCGCGTGACCGAGGCGTTACCCGCGACCATCACGCCTTCGCCGATCCGACAAAATTGATGCAGCCCCGCGCCGCCACCGACAAAGGTGTTAGCCCCGATCTCTACATGGCCAGCGAGCATGGCGTTGTTGGCCAGCACGACGTGATCAGCGACCGTGCAATCGTGCGCGACGTGAGCGTTGGCCATCAGAAAACAACCGGCACCCACCATCGTCGCCTGCCCCGCATGAATGGAGCGGTTAATCGTGACGTGTTCGCGGATGACCGTACCCGAGCCGATGCACACACCGGTCGCCAGCGTGCGGTCGAATTTCAAATATTGCGGATCGCCACCAATCACCGCGAACGGATGCACGACCACGCTATCGCCCAACACACAATGGCGCGTGATCACGGCGTAGGCCATGATCTCGCAATCCGCGCCGATTTGAGCGCCGGGTTCGATGAGGGCCGTGGGATGGATGTTGCTGCTCATTTGATCAAGTCGGCGCGAATTTTACGGCTCGCCGGCTCGCGGCCCACGGGCAGATCGAGCTGAGAGTCTTTGAGGAGATCGTAGTTTTTCAAAATGCGCATGACCTGTAGGGTGTCGCTCTTGCTGTAGTTTTGGTTGCTTTCGATTTTGTCGATCAAGTCGGTGAGCATCGCGCGAAAAGAAATAATCGCATCGACCCCACGCTCCTTGAGCAAGGCCACGCTTTGCGAGCGAAACGGTTCCGCCGTCGGCAACGCGGGCAACACCAGAATCTTCGTCACCACGGCGTCGTGCTCACCGTCGGGCGCATCGGGCTCAAAAAACCGCGGGACTTGCTTGAGTGCGTTTTCTTCCAGAAACCCAAAAATCTCCGGCGAACTCCGCAGAATCGCCGGCGTAAAGACGTTCGTGTGCCACGGTTTCACCGAGACCACGGCGCGCTGGATGAAGGGCAGCTCATTGGCGAAGAGGAAAAAATCCGGTGCCCGACTGCCGCGCACCCAAGCCGGATTCGACACCAATAAATCGATTTCTTCTTCCCCAGTTTTTTTGCGCGCGGTCACAGAATATTTCCGCGCTTGGCGCACGAAAAATCCGTTCTGTTCAAAATACTCGCGGACGATGCCTTCGTCGATGGCCGACATAGAAAATAGCCTAGCGCAGGCCACCCGATAAACACACGGAGATTTTTTTGCCGTCCACGATCCAGGTCTGACGGCTCTCCCTCGCGCTCAAACCGCGCCCACCGCGGCGAAACTCGCGTCGGCCAACGCCGGATCAATCCCACCCTGCGTCGCTGCCGAGCCTAAGGTCTTCAACACCACGAAGCGCAACCCGCCAGCGCGCACTTTTTTATCCCGCGCCATCGCGGCCCGCAATTCGCCGATCGCCAAGGGTGCGCGTAAACGCGTCGGCAACCCATGCGCCACCACCACGGCATCCACGCGGGCTACTTCAGCCGCACCGATCGAGCCGAGTTTTTCGGACAACCGCGCCGCCGCACACAAGCCGATCGCCACCGCTTCGCCGTGCAAATATTCCCCGTAGCCCGCGACGTTCTCAATCGCGTGGCCAAACGTGTGGCCGAGGTTCAGCAACGCCCGTCCACCTTCTGGAGCGGTCTCGCGCTCGTCCGCTTGCACGATGCCCGCCTTAATCGCACAACACCGCTTGATGACGGCCGCCAGCTCCGCGCTTTTCAAGGTCAACGGCACCCGCTCCAGTTGCGCCAACAACTCCGCGTCTCCGAGCAGCCCGTATTTGATCACTTCGGCCATGCCCGCCGCAAACTCGCGCGCCGGCAATGTCACCAAAAGATCGGTTGAAATATACACCGCCCGCGGTTGGTGAAACGCGCCCACGAGATTCTTGCCCGCCGCGATATTGATGCCCGTCTTCCCGCCTACCGAGCTGTCCACCATCGCCAGCAACGTCGTCGGCACCTGTTGAAACTCCACGCCGCGCAGCCACGCCGCCGCCGCGAATCCTGCGAGGTCTCCAACCACCCCGCCGCCGAGCGCAAACACCACCCCGCCGCGGTCGAGCTTGTGCTCCGCGAAAAAATCCAACACCCGGCCTAAGCCCGCCAGGGACTTAGCCCCCTCGCCTGGCGCCACCGCTA
>CAMDRP010000007.1 GCA_945906965.1 Opitutus sp. GAS368
TGGTCGTTTCGCAGCAATCGAATGATGATATTGGCGTCGAGCAGATACGTCGGCTTCATAGGATTTTAAGCCGTTTGTCTGTCTGCCAGATATTTGCCGATAGCCGCGCGCTCAGCATCCTTACCGGCATAAGGAATCGAAGATTGGAGCAGACCGACCAACTCATCTACGCTCGATGTCGCGTTTTGCAGAAGGAGTCCATCAGGGCGTTCGACCCACTTTACTTTGCCGTTGAGCGTGATGCCGTATTTGTCGCGTAAGCGTTTGGGGATGGTGGTCTGTCCTTTGGAGGTGACGGTTGCGGAATTGGTCATGGTAATGCCTTTGGTTAAAAGTAATACTGGCTTATGTAAACTTACTTTAAAAAAATCCTTTCTCAAATAAAAAGTGTTACTTAGCGCTGCCCTGTATGTGACTAATTTATCGCAGTGGACGGCGTGAAAACCCGGCCCTTTTTGACCGAGATGATGTCAACGCGGGTCTCTAACTCCCCTTTTGCCCACCTTCATGTTTAGGCATGCCTTACAGATTTTGGAGGTACCCGCGCCGCACGCGCGGCTTTAATCGAGCCCAAGAGCGATTCATCTGCGCTCAGCCTGCTTAGGGCGTTTTTACCTTGGCCGTGGCGACGGCTTTCTTTGTCTCTGTTCATGCGAAATACCCTACGTTTGCTCGCCTGCCTCACCGTCATCGCCACCACCGCCGCGTTTGTGCGAGCGGCGGACGACACGACCCGCCTCCTGCGTTTCCCGGCCACCAACGATCAAGCCATCACGTTCTCCTACGGCGGCCAACTGTACACGGTCGCCGCCGACGGTGGCACCGCGCGCCGCCTCACCGATGCGCCCGGCTACGCGATCTTCCCGCGTTATTCTAGCGACGGTGCCCAACTTGCCTTCACCGCCCAATACGACGGCAACACCGAGGTCTACGTCATGCCCGCCAGCGGCGGCAACCCGAAGCGACTCACGACCTCAGCTACCCTCGACCGCGACGACTTAGCCGATCGCATGGGGCCCAATAACATCGTCTTCGGCTGGCGCCACACCGCCGCCGAGGTCGTGTTCCGCTCCCGCTGGCATTCGTTTAATCCCTTCATTGGCCAACTTTACACGGTCGGACTCGAGGGCGATGTCCCCACGCAGTTACCTATTCCCCGCGGCGGCTTCGTCTCCTATTCACCCGACGACACCAAGATCGCCTACAACCGCGTCTTCCGCGAATTCCGCACGTGGAAACAATACCGCGGCGGCATGGCCGACGACATCTGGATCTTCGATCTCAAATCCGGCGCCCTCGAAAACATCACCGATAATCCCGCCCAAGACCTCTTCCCCATGTGGGCGGCCAATGGCAAAATCTACTTCGTCTCCGAACGCACCCCGCGCGCCAACCTCTTCAGCTACGACCTCGCCACAAAACAGACTAAGCAGCTCACACAGTTTACCGACTTCGACGTGAAATTCCCCTCGCTCGGCGGCAAAACCATCGTCTTCGAGCAAGCCGGCCAGATTTGGAAATTCGACCTCGCCACCGAGAAATCCGCCGCCGTGCCGATCACCATTCGCGAAGACTTCGCCGCCACCCGACCCGCCCTCACCAACGTCGCCAAATCTATGGCCAGCGTTTCCCCGTCACCCGACGGTCAACGCGTCACCGTCGTCGCTCGCGGCGATGTTTTCACCGTTCCGGCCAAAGACGGCCCCACGCGCAATCTCACTCAAACTCAGGGCGTGCACGAACGCTCCGCCCGCTGGTCGCCCGACGGCAAATGGATCGCCTACCTCTCCGACGCCACCGGCGAATTTGAACTCTACGTCCGCCCACAAGACGGCAAGGGCCCCGCGCTCCAGCTCACCGCCAACAACGACACTTATCCGTTCGCGCTCGATTGGTCGCCGGACTCCAAAAAACTCCTCTGGGCTGACCGCAAACAACGCCTGCGTTTCATCGACGTGGCCTCGAAAGCCATCACCACCGTCGCCGAAAATCCCGACGCCCCGATCCAACAATACTCCTGGGCGCCCGACTCGCAGTGGGTCACCTACGTGAAACAGGAACGCGGCACCCTCGCCAAAATCATGCTCTACGGCCTCGCCGCGCAGCAGACGCTCGCCGTCACGGACGGTTCTTACGATTCCAGCCGCCCCAATTTTAGCGACGACGGCAAATGGCTCCTCTTCGCCTCCTCCCGTGATTACCGCCCCATCTACTCCGACACCGAGTGGAATCACGCCTACCTCGACATGGAGCGCATCTATCTCGTCGCTCTCGCAAAAGACACCGCCTCGCCCTTCGCCCCGAAAAGCGACGAAGTTGCCATCGCCAAAGACGAAGAAAAGAAACCATCCGAGGAAAAATCCGACGCCCCGAAATCCACTCCAAAAAAACCCGCCGCGCTCGTCGTTAAAGTCGATGCCGACGGTCTTTCCGGCCGCGTCTTGGGCCTGCCCATCACGCCCTCCAACTACGGCTCGATCACTATGGTCGGAGAAAAAATCTACTACCGCCGCGCCCCCGGTGGCCCTTCCGGCGGCGGTGGTGGCGGGGAAGGTTTTGGCGGCGGCGCTGCGACCAAACCCGTGGTCGCGCTCTATGATCTCAAAACTAAAAAAGAAACTGAGCTCGGCAACTTCGAGGGCTTCGAAATCACCGCCAACGGCAAAAAGATGCTGATCCGCTCCGGTCGCGACTACTCCCTTATCGACCTACCTTCCGCCAAAGTTGAGCTCAAGCCCGACGCCAAACTCGACTTCTCCAGCCTTGAGGTCCGCCTCGACCGCGCCGCCGAGTGGACGCAGATTTTCAACGAGAGCTGGCGCCAGATGCGCGACTTCTTTTACGCGCCCAACATGCACGGCGTCGACTGGCCCGCCCAGCGCGCCAAATACGCCGCGCTTCTCCCCTCCGTCTCCACACGCAACGATCTCACTTATCTCATTGGCGAAATGATTTCCGAGCTGCACATCGGCCACGCCTACGTCGGCGGCGGCGACCGCATCGAGGCCCCGCGCATCAAAACCGGCCTCCTCGGCGCCGAACTCTCCCGCGATACCGCCAGCCGCGCCTATCGCATCGACAAAATTCTCCCCGGTGAAAACTGGCAGACTAAAACACGTTCCCCACTCACCGAGCTCGGCGTCAACGTCCGCGCCGGCGACTACATTCTCGCCGTCAACGGCCAGCCCGTCCGCGATCTCGCCAACCTCTACACCGCCCTCATCGGCACCGTCGGCAAACAGGTCGTCCTCCGCGTCAACGCTCAGCCCACCGACGAAGGCGCACGCGATATCACCGTCATTCCCATCGCTGACGAAGCCCCGCTTTATTACGAGCAGTTCGTCGCCCAAAACATGGCCTACGTCGCGCAGAAAACCGGCGGCAAAATTGGCTACCTCCACATCCCCGACATGGGCCCCGAAGGCCTCAACGAGTTCGTGCGCCGTTTCTACCCGCAGCTCAATAAACAGGGCCTTATCATTGACGTCCGCGGCAACGGCGGCGGCAACGTCTCCCCCATGATCATCGAGCGCCTCCAACGCGAACTCACGATGATCAACCTCCGCCGCAACGGCACTCCGTCCACCAATCCCGCTCAAATGCTCCTCGGGCCCCAAGTCACTTTGCTCAACGAATACTCCGCCTCTGACGGCGACTTGTTCCCCTATCGCTTCCGCGAAAAAGGTCTCGGTAAACTCATCGGCAAACGCTCGTGGGGCGGCGTCGTGGGCATTTCCGGCACCTTGCCGTTCACCGACGGTGGAGACCTCCGCAAACCCGAATTTGCCCCCTACGCCAAAGACGGCAAGAGCTGGATCATCGAGGGCCACGGCGTCGATCCGGACATCGTCGTCGACAACGACCCCGCCCGCGAATTCCGCGGCGAGGATCAACAACTCGACAAAGGCATCGAGGTCATCCTCGAAGAACTCAAAACCAAGGGCCGCTCCCTCCCACCCCCGCCCGCTTGGCCCAACAAGAGCTGATTGCCCGCGCTCCCGGCGCCGCACCACCGGCGCCCTTCATCAGACCCGGCCTCGCTCCTCTGAAACGAGCGACGCCGGGTTCTTTCTTTTGGGCGAATAAGAAACCATCGCTTCGGCCAAATCAGCACCGAGCTAGCATCACGCTTGCTATGTGAAGCCCGCCGGCCAACCAGTCCTAGGCGACCTTTCACGCTCCATGCCTTTCGTTTCCAGCAACCCGGCCAACGGCCAAGCGCTTAGGCGCTACCGCCCGCACACGCGTGCCGCCGTCACCTGCGCGACGGATCGAGCGCATGACGCTTTTCTCGATTGGAGCCCGCTTTCCCCAGCTGCCCGCGCCCGCCACCTACGTGCCCTCGCCCGCGCGCTGCGCGCCCGTCAGACTGAACTCGCCGCCCTCATCACTGCCGAAGTGGGTAAACCCATTACCCAATCCCTCGCCGAAATCGAGAAATGCGCCCTCGCCTGCGATTACTACGCCGCCCAAGGACCACGTTTCCTCCGGCCTGAACACCCCGCCGGTGCCCCCGCCAACGCGCGGGTTGAATTTGCCCCGCTCGGCATCGTCCTCGCCGTCATGCCGTGGAATTTCCCGTTCTGGCAGGTCTTCCGCGCCGTCGCGCCCATTCTCATCAGCGGCAACACGGTCCTCCTTAAACACGCCGCCAACGTCTCCGGCTGCGCCCTCGCCATCGAGCAACTCTTCCATGCCGCGCGTTTCCCCTCCGTCGTTTTTCAAACGCTTCTGATCGAACCCGCCCGCGTCGCCGCGCTCATCGCGGATTCTCGCATCCGCGCTGTCACGATGACGGGTAGCACCGCCGCCGGCAAAAAAATCGCCGCCCTCGCCGGGGCCGCCATGATCCCCGGCGTCTACGAACTCGGCGGCAGCGACGCCATGCTCATCCTCGCCGACGCCGACATCGCCCGTGCCGCCGAGATCTGCGCCCAATCGCGCCTCATCAACTCCGGCCAGAGCTGCGTCTCCGCCAAACGCTTCATCGTTGTCCGCTCCGTCCAAAAAGCCTTCGAAAAAGCCTTCACCGCTCGAATGGCCGCCCACCTCGTCGGCAACCCCACCGATCCGGCCACGCAAGTCGGCCCTCTCGCGCGGCCTGATCTTCGCGCTACGCTCCACGACCAAGTTCGCCGCAGCCTGCGCGCGGGCGCTCGCTTGCTCCTCGGTGGCGCTCCGCTACCTGGGCCTGGGAATTTTTACGCTCCCACCGTTCTCACCGACGTCCGCCCGGGCATGCCCGCCTACGCCGAAGAAATTTTCGGCCCTGTGGCCGCGATTATTCCCGTCCCCGACGAAGCCGCCGCGATCGCCACCGCCAACGACAGCATCTTCGGCCTCGGCGCCGCGATTTTCACCCGCAACCGACGCCGCGGCGCTGCCCTCGCGCGTCAACTCGACGTGGGCATGGTCTTCATTAACTCCCAGGTGCGCTCCGAATTAGACCTGCCTTTCGGCGGCACCAAACAAAGCGGCCAAGGCCGCGACCTCGGCGTCTGGGGCCTGCGCGCCTTCGTCAATCAGAAGACGGTCTACGTGGGTTAACCTTAACGTCCCCGCCACATCCGGGCCTCACGCGGGCAACGCGTGAAACCCCAAGGCGCGACCCGTCGCGAGACATTCGCCCGCCGTCACCACGGCATCCGAACAAGTCGGACTGCGCAACGAAGCGGCCGCCGCGCACACGCCCAATTCGAGTGCCCGCGCCATCGGCCATTCCTCGTGCAAGCCGAGCAAAATGCCTGAAGCGAGCGCATCACCCGCGCCCGCCGTACCCGCGATCGAAGCCGCCGGCACGCACACCGACGTTTGCCACACAGTCTCGCCGCGCACTGAGCAGGCGCAGACGCCCTCAGGAAAATGCAAGACGACCCAAGCGCGCACGCCGAGCGCGATGAGCGCCCGGGCCGCACGTTCGACTGCGCCGCGATCCAGCGTCGCCGCGCGCCCGAGCGCGATACCCGTGAGTTGTTCGGCTTCGTAGTCGTTGACGAAAAGCACATCGACTTCCGGCAACACCGGCGCGACGTGCGTGGGAAAACGGCCCGCCGCTTCGCTCACGCAATCGACCGAGGTCAACAAGCCCGCCGCCCGCGCCCGCGCGAGCACTTCGACCGCCGCTGGCCGGCCGTCGGCCCCGAGCGAGTCGAGCGTGTCGAGGAGCAACAGATAACCGAGGTGAAACCATTTTGCCTTGGTCGCGGTAAAATCAAAATGCGCGGGCGCGAGCTTTGCGTTGGCCCCACGCTGATGGAAAAACGTGCGTCGGCCCGTCGCGCGTACCGTCATCACATCGGTGTAACTGGTCGCGACATCGTTTGCACGGCGGAGCTGGGTCGGGTCAATGCGGTGCGCGGCGCAATCCGCTAAAATCGCGCGGCCATCAGCGTCGTCCCCGACAAGTCCGATGGCCTCAAGCGGAAAACCCGCACCGAGGCGCGAGAGATTTTTGAGCAAGTTGTAAGCCGATCCGCCGTTGCCGTCAGACTGAGAAAGAATGGAAGCGAGCGCGTCTTGCGGTGGCCAGTTGTCGATGAGTTTGACGTGATCAACGATCCAATTGCCGCCTGAGATAATGCCGGAGCGATGCATGATAAAATGGGGATGAATTAAGGGAGCGAGAACGATGAAAGTAGATGAAATTTAGCCAACTGGGACCACACTTTGGCCGCGCTGACTCTCGAGCGCGGCGGCCCATATTTCGTGATGCGAGACGGCCTCGTCGGGCGTGGCGCAGCCGAAGCGGTCGCCGAGTAATCCGGCGCGCTCAGCGAGAAACGCTGCCCACATTTGTTGCAGAATGTCCGGAAAACCCGGCTCAAAAATATGGCCCGTGATAGTCTTAAACGGCGTGCCGAAACCGAGATCGGTTTTCTCCCACCACTGCTCCTTATCGCGACGGAAGAGCCAGAGCGTCTTGGGTTCCTTGGTGGAAAAACGCACGCCGCGGTCCGTCCCGAGCGCTTCGAAGATCCAGGTGTTGGTCTCAGTGGGAGCGAGGCGTTTCATCTCAAGTGTGAGCGGGACGTTGTGACCGCCGATCATCGCATTGGTATGCAACGCGGCGTTGTCCCAAGTATCGCAGGCGGCGACTCCACCTTTGCCGTCGGGCCGCTCGGTATAGATTTTTTGAAGCTGCGCGTGAACGCTCGTCGGCTTCCAACCCAGCCGCAGCGGCAAGTGCGCAACATGGAGACCGAGGTCGTTCATCACGCCTGCCGCGCCGCAATACGCGCTTTGGCGCTTCCAGTTGATCGGTTTGGACGGATCGAGATCACTCGAGTGCAAGAACGCGCAACGCACTTCAATGATGCGCCCAAGCGCCCCGCTGCGGGCGAGTTGATAGGCACGCTGTACGCCGGGCAGAAACGGAAACTCCGAGGATACCCGCACAAAACGCCCGAGCCGGTTCGCTTCGTCGCGGATGCGACGCGCCGCCGCCAGATCAATGCCGAAGGGCTTCTCTGCGAAGAGATCTTTGCCCGCCCGCAACACATCGAGATAAATAGCTTCGTGCAAATGGTGCGGTACCGCGACGTAAACCGCGTCGATATCAGAACGTGCAAGCAGCGTACGGTGGTCGGTGTCGAAGTGACGCACGGTCGGCACTTGACGAAACCAATCGAGCGCGGCGGCATTGACGTCACACACCGCGACGAGCTCGGGCCGTACCGGACAATCCAGCAGCGCGAACCAGCGGCCAAAGGCACTCGCGACTTCGCGGCCCATCAGTCCAGCGCCAATGACCGCGACGCGCACCGGTTGAGCCGATGCAATGACAGATGAAGATGAGATGCTCATGCGAGAAATTTCAAAGCAGCTTCAGGTGAAACGCCGTCGTGGACGACCGCCATTAAGGCCCGCGTGATCGCAGCCGGACGCGGGTGTTGAATGATATTGCGACCGTAAACAATCCCCGCCGCACCTTGCGCCATGAGCGCCGCCGTGCGGGCGAGAATCTCCGCTTCAGGCGCCTTGCTACCACCGCGCACGAGGACAGGCACGCCGCCGGCCGTCTCGATGATTTTGTGATAGATCGAAACGTCATCCGTCGGATCGGCTTTGATGATGTCGGCCCCAAGCTCCACCGCTTGGCGCACGAGCGGAATGATTTTTACCGGATCTCCATCGACCATGTAACCACCGGCCTTGGCGTTAGGTTGAAAAACCAGCGGCTCAATCATCAGCGGCATCCCGTAGTGATCGCAGAGCGGCTTGAGTGTGCAGATATTTTGGATGCACTGGTCGGTGACTTCGGGCTGCTCCGGAATCCGGAAAAGATTTACCACGACGCAGGTCGCATCGAGCCGTACGGCTTGGAGCACGGGCTCGGCGATCAGACGCGAAAACAACGTGCGCGGTAGCTGGGTGCCGTAGACGTTGGCCACGTCGGTACGCAGGACGAGGGCGGGCTTACCGCGCACAGGTAATTTCTGGAGATGCGCGGCCTGACCGAGCGTCAGTTGAATCGCGTCGGGCGCCGCGTCGACCAACGCGGCGATGGCGCGGGGTAGATTTTCGATACCAGCGAGAAACGAGGGTTCGTTAAAAAATCCGTGATCGAGCGCGACGTCGAAGCAGCGGCCGGTCTTGGGGTTAAAGAGACGATGGAGGCGAGCAGTTTTCATGGTTTTAAAAAAGTTAAGCCGAAGCAGATTTGGCGACGGCGTGAAGTTTCACGCGGTGGCGTTTTAAGGCGGCACAGACTGCGGGTGACGGCGGTTGGTCGGTGACGAAATCCGAAAAAGCACTCCACGCGGCGAAGCTGATCGGCGCTTGTTGCGTCCATTTTGTATGATCGGCGAGCAAGATTGCGCGGCGCGAGCGCGCGATAACCTCGCGTTTGATGGCCGCTTCGAGCAACTCCGTTGTGCTCGCGCCATCCGTCACGTCGAGCGCTGAGGCGCCGACAAAAACGAGATCGAAGCGCAGATGACTCAACCAATCCATCGCCAGACTGCCGACGAGCGCACGGCTGATTTCCCGCATCTCCCCGCCCACCGAGATGAGCGCGGCCTTGCCCGCGCGGCGGACATTGAGCAACGGCAGGGAGTTGGTGAAAATGGTGAGATCATCGCGCTCCAGCAAGAGGCGCCCGAGCTCGAGCGTGGTCGTGCCCGCATCAACAAAGACCGTGGCGCCAGACGGCACCAGACCCAAGGCAAGTTCGGCCAGGCGAGCTTTGGCCTTCGTCGCGGCGCGTGCCTTCCGCTCAAAGGCCGGTTCACCCGCGTGAAAGGCGGCGTGCAAAACCCCACCATGGGTGCGCACGAGTTTCCCCACGCGTTGGAGATGGGCGAGATCACGTCGCAAAGTCGCCGCAGACACCCCGAGCTCGCGCTGCAAACTAACGACGCCAGCTTGGCGCCGCTGCTCCAGTAGCGCGGTGATCTTCAATTGGCGTTCGTGAGCGAACATTTTTGATTGAGTTGAAACGATCACAAACGCTCATTTTGATTCAGCAAGGGAAATCCTAAAAATCGCGAATATTTTATGCCGATGGAGCCCTCGCAGCGGGATTCAAACCAAGCATATTTTTCAAATCAATCTGCGTACAAAAAATCGCACCTTAACGAGGCTCTGTTTAGACTAAAAAAATGGCGGAGAAGGCGAGATTTCAACAAGAACGTCCGCGGCGCTAATAACTGCGGGGCCGATCAGCCAAAGTTGCCTGATCGCAATGCTCTCGAACATGCCAGCGACGCACGGAGCCATTTAAAGAGAGGCCAAACGACGTGATTTTCTGTTGGGCCGAGGATATGACGGTGACTATTTCCGCGCGGCCCAAAGTTCGGCGATTGGCACGGCGAACAATTGCTGGCCGAAAGACAATGCCGAGTCGCCATCGTAGAGGACGATTCCGCAGCGGAACGCTGCGCCTGTCGCTTCTCGCAGCCGCTTGAGTCCACGAAAGTCACTCTCACCGACGGTGGATGACGCCTTAACCTCGACGCCGCTGATGAAGCGACCGTCGCGTTCGAGCACAATATCAACCTCCAGTTGGTCCTTATCCCGGTAGTGAAAAAACCGATGCCTTCCGTCGACCCAAGAGGACTGGTGACGTAGTTCCTGAAATACGAATGTTTCCAGCAGTTGGCCATAGAGCGAACGGTTTTCTTTCAACGCGGCGACATCGGCTCCGAGCAAGGCCGCGGCAAGGCCGGTGTCGGCCAGGTGCAACTTCGGCGTTTTGATGAGTCGGCTTAACCGATTATGGTGCCATGGGGGCAGGATATCGATGAGGAAAACCTGCTCCAGCAACGTCAAGTATTCGCGGATCGTGGGTCGGCTCAGCTCAAAAGGGCCCGCAAGTTCGCTCGCATTGAAGAGTCGGGAAGTTTGACCGGCGGCAAGTTCCAGTAATTTGGGCAGCACTTCAAGGGAGCGGATGCGCGTCAGGTCGCGCAGGTCGCGTTGGGTGATCGCAGCGACATATTGCAGTTGCCACTCTCGTCGCCGTCGCTCGGTGGTGCGGGCCAGAGCGGCTGGAAATCCCCCGCCTGCGACCCGCTGCAGCAACGCCTCACCCAGCCGGCTTCCGGCCGTAATCGGGAATTTTCCGCCAAAAAGTTTATCGATAAAAACGGTCTCTGGCGCCCGCGCTCCCATCTCCACCTGCGTGAGTGGCCCCAAGCGCAGGACCTCCATCCGGCCCGCCAAGGAGTCGGCGAGCTTGGGGAGCAAGAGCACGTTGGCCGAGCCCGTCAGAATCAGCCGCCCGGGTCGGCGGTCTCGATCCACCAATCCTTTGATCGACGTAAACAGCTCCGGGATGCGTTGCACCTCGTCCAATACGGACCGCTCCGGCAATTCGGCGCAAAATCCCACGGGGTCTGCCCGCGCCGCGCGGAGGACGTTTTCGTCGTCAAATGTGAAGTAGGTATAGCCATGTTTCTTTGCCACCGCCTGCGCCAGGGTCGATTTGCCGCATTGCCGCGGCCCATGGATCAACACCACCGGGGTGTCGGCCAAGGCCTCTTCCAAGCGGGCCATTGCAAACCGGGGGTAAACTTCAAGGTCGCTCATGGCCGGACAACCTACCGCCAATCCGTCCAAATGAAAGAATAAAGCCGTCTATCTGTAAACAATATGTCGTACATGTGAAAGCTAAAAGAAAGCGAGCCTTACCCCATAGCTAAAGCAAGGGAGATGCGGCTCGTCGTGCTCATTTTGCGGTTGGCGACCCGACGGTTGGGCGCTGGCGCCGGGCGCGTTGGCGAGCCGGCTTCGAGAGCGCGGCGAGCGTAGGTTCCTCGGTGACAGGCGGAGTCATGTGGGCGAACCGGTCCGTCAGTCCAAGCACCCCGAGGATTTTCAGGAGATTGCGCAGGGTAATGTTGCCGTAGCCGTTTTCGAAATTCTGATAGGCCGGCCGGGAAAGACCGGCCCAAGTATAGAAACTCTGCGCACTCCCACTGCCGAAAACAGCCGCAAATCCGACTCGCCGGTCAGGGTGGCGCGCAGGCGCATCAGAGGTAAAAAATGGCGGAGCGTCTGCGATTTTAACAAGAACATCCGAGGCGCTAATAACTGCAGGAGAGGTCGAGTGATGCCGGTTTGTGGAGCGCGCGTTTTTGTCCCGACCGCACTGGGCAAGTGGCAGGCGCCGCTGCCGAAATCGTGTCTGACCTTGCCAGCGGTTTCGCGTGCAGTAGTTTTCGATCCATGAGCACCCTCCAAGAGATTGAAGCTGCGATCCTCCGTCTCCCGGAGAGCGATCGGCTACACCTTGCTGACACGCTCTTGGGGAGCCTTCCTCTGCCGCCAGCCGCTCACGGATCGGAGGAGATTATTGCCGAGGCAATCAGTCGGGATGCGGAGCTTGAAAGCGGCCGAGTGCAGCCGCTGAGCGAAGAGCAATTCTGGGCCGGGGTGCGCCACCCGCGCGGGTGAGACTGGAGTTTCATCCGGCCGTTCAGCAGGACTTCAACGCGGCGATCGATTATTATGCTGCGGCAGGTGGCGGACACTTGGCCGATCGGTTTGAGGCTGAGTTACGGGACTGTCTGGCGGCGATCAAGTCCGGGGCGCGACAGTTTGCGTTTTACAACGGCAGCACCGTATTCCGGCGGATTCGGCTCCGCAATTTTCCTTACCTTGTCGTCTATCGCGAGAAGCTGGACGTCGTGAGGGTGACGATTCTGAAGCACGAGAAACGCCACCCCCGTTTCGGGATGAAGCGGTGATGACACCCTTCGGCGCGTCGGGCATTTTAACGATTGGCGAAATTCCGTCGGAGAGAGTCTGGAAAGTTCTGGTTTCCATAACACTCGCCGGGTGTCGGCCGGCGGGCGGGAGCGCGCGTCTTTAGTCTCTTCGATGCTTCACAATTGCATGGCCACCTCCACAAGATCCTGGCCGCAGGGGAAAAGGCCGAGTGAGGCGAAAGAGAATTTCCGTCTCGATAACCATCGGCCTGCCAGCCGTAGGCTCGGCGGAGGCTGGCGGAGGAGACGCGATTTCAACGCGAACCAAAGTGGCGCTAATAACCTACTTTTGCCCCGCGCCGCTCAGGGCAGAAGTGCCACGGGATCCATACCGTAGGTGTCTGCGACTTTTCGAATCTGTGTTGCGGTCAATTGCCGTTCACCGCGCAGGAGCCGATAGGCGAGAGACACATCAATCCCGAGAAGTTTCGCGAGGTTCGCAGCTCCTTCGTTGCGTTCCGCTAGCACGAGATGCAGTAGCTCCGATCCCGTTGCCCGGCTGGTGGGAAACTGCGTGCTATCCCATTTTTCGTAGAGATCGCTCAGGAGGTCGAGGTAATCGGTTTGCTCGGCGTTGAGCGTGTGTCCGGCGAGCAGGTCAATCATCTCGGCGGCGTTGTCCGCCTCAACCTGATCCCGCAGGGGTCGAAGCAAGTGCAGCGCCATCAACCCTGCATAGGTCTTGGGAATTTTCGCGTAAGACGTAGAGGTCTGGGGGGCGGTTTTCATAGGCGGTTCTTCCAACTGTCGCGGCTGTATTCGGCGTGAGTGAGAAAATTGAGGACAAAGACTTTTTGTCGGTCGTAGTGGATGGCGGTGATAAGGTGGAAATCGTTGCCGCACACATTGAAGCTGGTGACCGTCCTCCCACTTTTCACTTTCACTTGATCGGCGTGAGGAAACATGCGGCGGGTTTCGACGAGGCTTTGCCATCTGCCGGAGATCACCAGCCGAGCCCAGTCGTTCAAGGCCCGGTTGGCCTTCGGGAACCTGGATGCGTAGTGGTGCAGCGTGCTTCGTTTAATCAACCTCACGTTCAGGACAATATGTCCATATCTTGGTTGCTTTATCAAATACCATGAACTCTATTTTGATTTCTGCCTAGGAGTTCGCGTTAGCGAACCACTCGCCTGCCGACGCAAAAATGCAACTGGCGGCTTTACGGTTCGTTAGAAAACTGGCGGAGAGGGAGGGATTCGAACCCCCGGTGACCTTTCGGCCACACCTGATTTCGAGTCAGGCGCGTTAGACCACTCTGCCACCTCTCCGGCGCGAGAGAGCGAAACGTAGGTTGCGACTCCGAAAACGGAAGCCGAAAATTACCACTACCGCAGAACTACACATTTTCGTCCTGCCCGGGCGGCACCGGCGCTTTATTGGCGGGCAGATGGTGCGGCAGGAAAATATAGTAGTTCATCAGCCACCAGCTTCGAGATGATCGATAAAACAGGGCGGGAAATACGATGGAGCCCACACCCGCTAGGATGATCGCCGTCGTCGTACCGATAATTTTATTGTAGGCGAGCAACATGACAGGGACGAGGAACGCCACCAGCGTCACCCCGTAATTTAGCGACATGGATCCAAGGAAAAAACCTTCGTCGTTGGAGCGCTCAATCTTAAGGCCGCACGAGGGGCATTCTTTGTTCACCTGAAAAAAGGTACCGCTCTTGAAGAGGGTGCGTTCACCGCAATTCGGACAGCGGTTGGTGAGGCCGCGGGTGATGATCTGGACTCGAGTGACTTTCATCCTACGAGCCAAAGCGAGGGCGAGGCGTGAGGCAACTGTGGGACGAGGTCGTAGTGGCGGATCCGGGCATTAAAAAACCGCCCCCAGAAGGAGCGGTTTTGAAACGAGAGCCGAGATCGGCAATTAAGCGCCGAGCTGGAAGCGCGTGAAACGACGGATGATGATGTTCTCGCCCGTCTTGGCGATCTGCGCGGACAAGAAGTCTTTGATCGATTTGTCGTTCTGTTTAACAAACGGCTGGTCAATCAAGCAGACGGTCGAGAAGAAGTTCTCGAGTTTGCCGTCGACGATCTTCTGGACCACGGCGGGCGGCTTGCCTGCGACGGCGGCCGCAGCGATCTCGCGCTCTTTGAGGAGGTCAGCTTCCGGCACTTGGTCGCGAGTGATGTAAAGCGGATTGGCGGCGGCGATCTGCAAGCAGAGGTCGCGGACAAACGCGCGGAATTCATCGTTGCGCGCGACGAAGTCGGTCTCGCAGTTGACCTCGATCAACACGCCCACTTTGCCACCGAGATGGATATAGCTTTCGATCAAGCCTTCCTTGGTGGTGCGGGTGGAGAGTTTATCGAGTTTACTGCCGAGCTTCTTGCGCAGGATCGTCATGGCCTCGGGCACGCTGCCGTTGGCCTCAGTCAGAGCTTTTTTGCAGTCAAGGAGCCCGGCGCCGGTCGCGCCGCGCAGCTCGTTGACCATTTGAGCGGTGATGGGAGTGCTCATTAGAAATCAGTGTTTTCGTTGAGAGGATGGAAAAACTTACTCGGCCTTAACCGCGGCTTTTTTGGCGCGAATAGGCTTCTTGACGATGGTGGGTTCGACTTCGCCGTCGACGAGCGGGGCGATACCGGCGGGCAATTCGACTTTGGAGAGGTCGATCTGATCGGCGGTCGTGGTCGCGGCGTGGGCGGCGTGGGCGGCGGCTTGCGCGGCGGCGCCACGGTCAGCGCGGCGGGTGTCGCGTTGAGCGAGGCCGCTTTGGATGGCGACGACAACGGCATCAACGATGATGCGGATGGATTTCACGGCGTCGTCGTTGCCAGGGATGGGGTGCGAGACGGTCGCCGGATCAGAGTTGGTATCGACCAAGCCAATGCACGGAATGCCCGAGCGAGCGGCTTCGGCGACGGCGATGGCTTCGTGGTTAACGTCGATGACGAACATCGAGGTGGGCAGACCGGGCATGTCTACGATGCCGCTGAAATTCTTCTGCATGCGGACCATCTCGCGCTTGATCGCGGATTCTTCTTTGCGGGAGAACTTCGAGAGTTCGCCGTTGGTTTCCATCGCTTGGTATTTCTTATACTTGGCGATAGATTTTTTGACGGTCTCGTAATTGGTCAGGGTGCCACCGAGCCAGCGATCGACGCAGAAGGGCATGTTGGTCGCCGCAGCGGCCTCACGGATGATTTCCTTAGCTTGGCGCTTGGTGCCGACAAGCAGAACGTTGCCGCCGTTGGCGACCGTGTTTTCGAGGAAGGTGACCGCCTTCTCGAGGGCCGCGTGGGTCTTACCCAAGTCGATAATGCTGATACCTTGACGATGATCGAAAACGAACGGTTTGGAACGTGGGTTCCAGCGTTTGGTTTGGTGTCCAAAGTGGACGCCAGCATCGAGGAGGTCTTTAGGAGTGATGTTGAGGCTCATGGGATCTATGTATCTACGTTACACAGGTCGGCCAGAGGGCCGCCTTGCGATCGTGGGATGGTTAGTTGGTTTTTGTTTATGGTTTATCTAACAGACAGAGGTTTAAAAACAGCGAACGATCTTTCCTCTGGCAAGAGCGAATTACAGCGAACCTCCGGGGCTTTAAAAGATGCGCCGAAGCCATATTATTGCGTCAAAACCAGCTCAGATATTTAATTTCCGTGGTTTGGAAGATGCCCCTTGGCGTAGCGCGAGGTTTGCTCGACGCTGCCGGATGGAATCTAAATCCGCCTCTTGGGCGCAACAATTCGGTCTCACGCTTTGCCCGGCCACGGCCCTCGACACCGCAATCCCCGCCACGGTTTTAGGTGTGGCGGTGATCTTCCACACGGGTCCCGCCGGTGAAAAAGTTTTTCTGGTTCTTGAATCGCGCGCCACGCCCCTACGTCAGCACTGCCACAAACGCCTCCAAACTGCCACGCTTCCACCGGTCGCTGAGCTCACTGTCGCGTTTAAAATCGAGCCCGTGACCGACGATTCCCGTGAGGCCTTGGACGCAGCCTGTCGCCAACAAATTATTCTCACCGGTGAACTCCGGCGCGCTCTCCGCCCTGCTCTGCGCTAAGTGGTTCGCTCGCAGAGCGCATTAATGCCCAAGCGTGCGCCGGCACAGCGCCTCACCGCGATTAAAGTCGCGACACGTCTGTGGACGTTGCTCGTAAATCGTACACAGGCGAGTTGCTGCATCCAGCGCTACGCACGCACCGTCACCACGCTGATCCATACAGCGCACACCCGAGTGCTCCGCCACCAGCTCCTCCGGCACCACGTCTCCGGCCCGTAACTCGACCACCAAGTGACAACAGAGGCCACAACCAGCGCAGGGCGGAACAATAAATTCGTCAGTGATAATGCCTCAACCCACGCAGCGCGTCGGAGTTTTAGCGATATAAACTTTGAGCTGGATACAGCGATCCGCGTGCTACGGAATTAAGGGGGAGCTGGATAACTGAGCCCAAAGCACCTGCAACATCGGCGGTATAGGCAAAAGTGCCTGCTGACTGGATTCCTTTTTTCGAGTCTACTAAAATATGGTTTTCAAGGACTTAAGATATAAACTTGAAAATCAGCAACACGATTGCCGAATTTCATCCATGATCACGCGAACGCGCTACTTTCAAGATATGGAGCGGTCTTTAAAACGCAGCCCGGTAGTCTCCCTGCTCGGACCTCGATAGTGCGGAAAAACAACATTAGCGCGACAGTTTCTTGGGACAGAAAACATTAACTATTTCGATCTAGAAGAACCGGCTGTGTCGGCTCTGTTGGAGCATCCAGCGGTGGCGCTCCGCGATCTGCGCGGCTTGGTGGTGATCGATGAGGCGCTGCGTCAACCGGGGCTGTTTCCGGTGCTACGGGTGCTGGCGGACCGGCCGGGGCGGCCGGCGACTTTTTTACTTTTGGACAGCGCTTCACCGGAGCTTTCGCGGCAGACCGCGGAGTCGTTAGCGGGTCGGGATGAGATCATCGAAATGCGGGGGCTCGATCTGGGCGAGGTGCCGGCCGAAGCCCAAGAACGCCTGTGGTGGCGTGGCGGGTTTCCGCGTTCATTTTTGGCGGAAAACGACGAGGACAGCGTGGCTTGGCGCAAAAATTTTACGCGGACTTTTCTCGAGCGCGATCTGGCTCTGCTTGGATTCGGACTTTCCCCGGCGCTAATGGGGCGGTTGTGGACGATGATCGCGCACTATCACGGCCAGATATGGAACGGCAGCGAACTGGCCGCCTCGCTCGGCGTTGCCCCCAATACCGTGCGCGCCTACTTGGACGCGTTGGAGCAGACGTACATGGTACGCCGTCTCCAGCCCTGGCATACAAATCTGGGCAAACGCGTGGTGAAGAGTTCAAAGATTTACCTGCGCGACTCCGGGTTGCTGCACACGCTGCTCGGTCTCCGCAATGGCGCCGAACTGCGCACGCATCCCAAGCTGGCCGCGTCGTGGGAAGGCTTCGTGATCGAGGAACTGCTGAGGGCGCTGGGGCCGGATGAGGCTTATTTCTACGCGGTGCACAGCGGGAGCGAATTGAATTTAATGTTAGTGCGCGGAGGGCGGCGGATAGGCGTCGAGGTGAAATGGGCCGACGCCCCTGGGATGACGCGCTCGATGCACGTCGCCCGCGCCGATCTCAAGCTAGATGAGCTGTGGGTCGTCTATCCCGGCGAGCGCACGTATGCGCTCAGCGACCAAGTCACGGTATTGCCTTTGGCTGAGGCGCTAAAAAGAACCGGGCCATGAGAACTCGTGAATATTACAAATGGATGTAAGCAGTCTGGCAGGCACAAGCCACAACCGACCCACCCTCGCCCTCGCCCTCGCCCGCCTTACCCGGCTCAAAAAGCTCTCGTCTGAATGCGGCGATGCTCATTGATTAAATCTAGTCATGTCCGCGCCCCGTTCGTCCACCCTACCCGCCGCCAACTTGGAGCCGGCCCGCTGGTTGCGCACCGGGGCCATCGCCTACACGCGGATGCTGGAGTTGATCAACAACGCTAAGGTTTCGATCCGCTGCGAGACGTACATCTGGGGCAACGATGCGGTCGGGGCCCGATTTTTATCGGCTTTTGCGCAGGCGGCGTCACGCGGAGTAAGCGTAAAAGTCCTCATCGATGGCGCCGGCTCCTCCGGCCTACCTGACGATTATTGGCACGCTCTTAGTCGTGCCGGCGGCGAAGCCCGCGTGTTCAATCCGATCACCCTCCGAAATTTCTCCCTGCGCAATCACCGCAAACTCCTGCTAATCGACGACCACGTCGCTGTCACCGGGGGTTTTAATCTCGCAGCCGAATACGACGGCGACGGTGTGAGTGGTGGCTGGCGTGATCTCGGTTTGGAACTACACGACCCACGCGCTCTTCGCCAACTCGCCGACTCGTTCGACCATCTATTCACCGAACACCACATGCGCCGCTGGTTCCTGCGCAGCCTGCAACGCGCAGCCCAGGCCAATCCCTTTTCGCGCGGAGCGCCGGGGCCCGTGCTTTTCAGCGGGCCGCATCTGGGGCGCAACCAATTCACCCATCAACTCCTGCGGAGCCTGCGCCAAGCTCGCCACGTCCGCATCGTCTCCGCCTATTTCGTGCCCGGCTTCCGCCTGCGCCGAGCCTTGCGCACCGTCGCCCGCCGCGGCGGGAACGTCGAGTTACTGCTCGCCGGCCGTACCGATGTGCCACTCGCGCAAAGCGCTGCCCGCTCGCTTTACGGCTCATTACTCAAAGCCGGCATCCGCATCTGGGAATACCAACCTCAGGTGCTCCACACCAAACTCACCATCATTGACGACACCGTTTTTGTCGGCTCGGCGAACCTCGATGCACGCTCCCTCTCCATCAATTACGAACTCACGGTCCACCTACGCGACCCCATCCTCACCGAGGCCGCCGACGCCATTTTTAATTCGGATCTCGCTCACGCTCGCGCCGTGACCTTTGAGGGCTGGCGCGCCTCCCGCACGTGGCTCACGCGGCTGCACGGTGCCTGGGCGCGTTTCCTGCTGGCCCGCGTCGATCCGTGGCTCGCCCGCCGCCAGATCCGCCGCATTCGCTAGCGCAAAAGCAGTTGCCAGCTCCAGCGTTTCCCCGCGCAACTTCGCCTCCGCGTCCCATGCTTCGCCTCGTCCTCCCGCCCAACCTTGCCGCCGCCGTCCTCCGCGACGCCATCCCAGTAAAGGTGGAATTCGACCCGCATATCGCGCCAACCCCTGCGCTCTTTCCCGTCCTAGCCCACCTGCAACGTCTCTGCGGCACCTCCACCCCGCCCGCTTTCCTCCAGCTCACTCGCACCCAACTTCGCGAGCTCGCCGCCGCCGCCGGCCAAGAACCCATTTTTGTTCACAACGGCCAAGCTGGAGTCTGGCGCCACGCCGCACTTCTCGGTTCGCCGCCACCACCGGCCGCACCGATCAAGCCCGCAACTTTACTCGCCGCTCGATCCCTTCCACTGAAAAACACCGGCACGCCCCAAGCCCTGATCGTCGACGGCTCGGAAAATTTTCTAGCCATCACCCTGCCCTCGCCCGAGCACCCGCAGTACGCCCGGGCCCTCGAGCTACTTAAAACTTCCGGCTTCACCCTCGACCCCTCCTCGCGCAAGTGGTGGCTGCGCGACCGCCATAAAACACTCAACTTCCTCGCCGCCCAAGGCGAACGCCTCCGCACCGGTTTGGACGCCGACTTCACGGAAAACTTCGAGAAGCACACCGCTCGCCTGCGCTCGGCCGAGATCACCGCCGAAGCCACCGAAACCTCAGGCGGCTACGCCCTCACGCTCGGGCTCAAAGCCGGCTCCGCCGACGAAGCTACACTTCGCGAGGCGATCGCCACCAACCGCCGCTACCTCGAAGCCGGCGGCCAAATCTATCTCATAGCTCCCGCCCAACTCGAAAAACTCGCCACCGCCCAGCGTGCGCTCGCCGGCGATCCCACCGCGCCGATCGCCCCCCGCCGCGCCCAACGCGTCAGCGCCGCTCGAGTCGCCGAAGCCGAAGCCATCATCGAAGAACTCTCCCCCGGCTGGGTGCCACCCGAAACCTGGAAAACCCGCAGCGCCGCGCTCCGCCACCTCACAAGCCTCGCTCCCGCCCCGCTCGCGCCCGCCCTCGATAACCTGCTCCGCCCTTATCAACGCCTCGGTGTCGCTTGGCTCTGGCACCTCCACCGCGCCGAACTCGGCGGCATCCTCGCTGATGAAATGGGCCTCGGAAAAACCCTCCAAGCCCTCGCCCTGCTCACCGCCGTACAAGCCAACAACCTCGCGGCTTCCGCTCCAAGTTTCGCTACCTCGCCGCCCGCCGACCCCACGGGCCGCCGCCGCGCGCCCGCGCTCAACTCGTCCGATCCGTCCGGCAAAAAAATCGCCGCCTCCGTCGTCATCGCGCCCGCTTCCCTTCTCGAAAACTGGCGGCGTGAGACCGTCCGCTTCGCGCCCGAGCTCAGAGTCTTCGTCCACCACGGGGATCAACGCCTCATCACCGCCGCGGATTTTTTTGCCTACGATCTAATCATCACGAGCTACGGCACGCTGACCCGCGACCAAGAACTTTTCACCTCCGTCGATCTCGCCATCGTCATCGCCGACGAAGCCCAACACATCAAAAACCGCCGCTCGCAAAACGCCGCCGCCCTCCGCGCCCTGCGCGCGCGCAGCCGATTTTTACTCACCGGCACGCCGCTCGAAAACTCCCTCGACGACCTCCGCTCGCTCTTCGAATTTCTCCTCCCCGGCTACCTCACGCGCGTGCCCTCGGGCATCCGTGGTGACGAGCGCACGTGGTTCGACGAACGTCTACGCGCCCAGACCGCGCCCTACATTTTGCGCCGCACAAAAACCGCCGTCGCCCCCGAGCTGCCTGAAAAAATTGAACAAGTCGTCTGGTGCGATCTTACGCCCGCGCAGGCCAAACTTTATCGCGACACCCAAGAATCCTCCGAGCGTCAACTCCTCGATCTCGCCGCTGCCGGCGCCAACGAAGGCCGACTCCAATTCGCCGCGCTCACGCAACTTCTCCGCCTTCGCCAGATCTGCTGCGATCCACGTCTCGTCCAAAAATCTTCCGTCGAAGATTCGGCGACCGTACCCGCGTCTTCCGCGAAACCGATTCCTTCAGCCAAACTCGAAGCATTCACCGAGCTTCTCGCCGAGGCCATCGACGACGGCCACCGCGTCCTCGTCTTTTCCCAATTCACCTCGCTGCTCGCGCTCCTGCGCGAAGAACTCGCCGCGCAAGACATCGCGTATTGTTACCTCGACGGCTCGATGGCGACGCGCGCACGTCAGGCCGAGGTCGATCGGTTTCAATCCGACGCCAGTGTCCCGCTCTTTTTACTCTCGCTGAAAGCCGGCGGTACCGGGCTCAACCTCACCGGCGCCGACACCGTCATCCACTTTGATCCGTGGTGGAATCCTGCCGCCGAGGCCCAAGCCACGGACCGCGCCCACCGCATCGGCCAGACGCGCACCGTCACTAGCTACAAACTTATCTGCGCCGGTACCGTGGAAGAAAAAGTCCTCGCTCTCCAAGCCGAGAAACGCGCATTGCTCGCTGACGTCTTCGAAGCCAGCGACGACGCCGCAGCCAAACTCTCCCTCGCTGATCTGCGCGAACTTCTCCGCGCCTGATTACGTTTTCCGTCTCGCCCCTTGCGGCGCGATGACTGCTGATCACGACCATGATCCGCACCTTCATTTTCCGAGCTCGCCTCGGCGCCTTCGCGCTCATCGTCCACGCAGCGTTCACGCTCGCCGTTTCTGACGCTGCGGCCGCGCCCGCCGCCAAGTACACGTTTGTCGCCCCGAGCGAGCGTAATGTCGTCTACGGCATGGATCATGGCGCCGCGCTCCTGCTCGATGTTTACCGCCCCGCCGCATCCAACGGCTACGCGCTCATTTTTATCATGGGTACCGGCTTCACCGCCAGCGGCGAGTACAACGACGTTCCTCTCAAAGAGCTCAACCGCTACCTCGTCGACGCTGGGATTTTTCCTCCGCTTTTCGGCGGCAAAAGCCACGCCTTCAGCCCAGCGCTCGAGGCAGGATTCACCGTTTTCACGATTAACCACCGCCTGGCTCCCGCGCACACGTGGAAAACCATGGTACGCGACTGCCAACGCGCTGTTCAATGGATCCGCGCTCACGCTCAAGACTATCGCATCAATCCCGCCGCGATCGGCGGATTGGGGCATTCGTCGGGCGCCACCTTGACGACGTTTCTCGCCGTCTCCGACGACGTCGCAGACCCCCAAGCCGCCGATCCCGTCAACCGCCAGTCGAGCCGTATCCAAGCCGCCGTCGCATTTTCTGGCCTGCATGATTTGCTCGCCTACCGCGAAGAGCGCCCAGCGCTAGCGGGCATGTTGTCCACATTGACCGGCCGCACGATCATGTTTGAAACGCCGGATCACCCGATTTTCGCCACGTACCGCGAAGCCTCGACGATCAGCCACGTCACGAAAGACGACGCCCCCATGTTGGTCTTTCACGGCGACGCCGATGTGCTCGTGGACGTTCGCCAAGCGCAGGCGCTCGATCGCGCACTCACCCGCGCCGGCGTACCGCACGAGCTCATCATTTTACCCGGCGCGGATCACGGCCAATTGAAGCAACCCATGCAGCCCACGCCGGTCGATCATGCCGCCACGTGGTTAATCGAGCAGTTAAAGAAAACTTCCTCCCGCTAAAGCACGGCTTTCGTGATCAGCGCGACTGTGCGCTCGCAAAAAACGCCGACCCCCCACGGGCCGGCGTTTTCTGCTAGTAACCGGTGACTGCTCAGAACGCGTAGCTTGCGCCAACGGCGAAGAGCCAAGGATCGAGGCGAGCCTCCGTAAGTTGAGTCGAGCCTGTGGACACATCCGAACGTAGCGCCACGCGTTTCACGTCGAAGTTCATGCTCCAACGTTCATCTAGTTTGACATCCACGCCCGCTTGGCCGGCGAGACCGACGCTGTAATTTTCCAAACTCAGCGGCACGCCCGCGACCGAAAGATCGCCACCCCAAATCAGGGTAAAATTCACGCCCGCACCGAAGTAAGGCCGGATTGCCCCGCCTGAATTCGGGCGATATTTACCGAGCAAGGTCGGCGGTAGATGTTTAAACGAACCGAGCTTGCCGACCCCAGCAAGCGACACGTCCTGCGTCTGTGGAATCGTGAGCACCAACTCGGCGGACCACGTGTCATTAAACGCATAATCCACATCCAACTCGGGGATAAACTTGTCATTCACCTTCACCGCATTCTCGGCGAAATTAATACCCAGCGCCGAAAACGCCGAAGACTTGTCGACCGTTTCAAGATACGTGGCCCGCAAACGTGCAGACCAAGGACTAGCGGCCTGGAGGCCCGCGATGGAAAGCAACAGGGCTGCTGCATAAGTGATTCGAGTACGGCGTGTGTTCATAGTTTATTGATAGGTGTTGGTGATGCGTGGCCGAAGAAATGTCCTCCCGTTACGCTGAACAACTTAATCGAAATGTTCGCATCGTGCTGAGCATCGCTTGGCGGATACTACGCATGAATTAGTTTTAAAAATCGCCCGCCCGATCATGCGGAAATTCCGCTTGCCGCTCTGTGCTTCGACTGACGCCCTAATTAACAGGTTTCTGGCCTCCACCACCTCACGCTATGTCACGCAATCCCTACGCCGACGATATCATCATCTCCTGGGTCGAACTTCATCGCGACGCCCGCTACCTCTCCGAAATGCTCCACGCCATCGGCACGTGGAAAGGCATCATCGCCATCACTCGCGGCGGACTCGTGCCTGCCGCCCTCGTCGCGCGCGAACTTGAGATCCGCCTCATCGACACCATCTGCGTCACTAGTTACAATGCCGGCGAAAACAACACCGCCGCCCAAGTCCAAGGCTCGATCAACGTTCTAAAAGGCGTTCCTGGCGACGGCGACGGTTATCTCCTCATCGACGACCTCGTCGACACCGGAAAAACCGCCCGCGTCGTTCGTCAACTCTTACCCAAAGCCTACTTCGCGACGCTTTACGCCAAGCCCTCCGGTCGCCCCATCGTCGACACGTGCGTGAAAGAATTTAAGCAAAACAAGTGGATCCACTTCCCCTGGGATATCGAATACAAGTTCGCCACACCGATTAAACACGGCGGCCGCGCCACCGGCGCCGACACCTGAATTTAAGCCTTTCGGTATTTCAACGCGCGCAAGGAAACCCACGCGCGTTTTTTATTTTTTCGGCACGCAACGCACGGCTCGATTACGCCGCCAAATACGGCTCCACCGGCCGGAATTCAGACAAGGCACACGCTGCATCACGTCCTGCGCGATCTGCGAATAGATAAACTGCGTAGCCACCAAAACCGCCGCCGCAATATTTCCAAGCCAACGGCCGACAAGCCGCGAGCGCCGTATGCGCGGGCGCCGCCGGATCACCCGGCAACGGATCCATCTGCTCAGCGCGCTGCACCGCGTATGATTGCCGCACCGCATCCGCCAAACCTTCAAAGCTCGCGGCCCACACTGCTTGCCGCGCCGTGTAGCCCGCGCGCTCGATCGCGTCGTAGTTACGTTCCTGATTCACGACGCCCGGCGTACTGTGTTGCTTGCCTGACCAATAAAGCGCCATACGCCCACGCAACAAACCGCCATCGGTCTTCAACTCCAGATCCGGCCGTTGTCCGCTGCGCCACACGCATAAACCCGTCTCGTTGATCACCGCGGGATCTTGCCAACCCACGCCGAGATCGAGCTCGGAGTTTACGCCATCCTTACCGTTGATCAGAGCCCACGCGCCGCTCCCGCCCAGTCCGGCATTTTGGTGATAGGGCCATTCGCGCAGCGATACCGTCGGCGAGATCGCGCAGTTCACGATAAATCCGCCCGCCCGCGCAAACCGCGGCACATCGAGCCAACCGCCCGCAAAATCCACGCGCAACGGCGCCACTTGAGGCGCGCGGATCCAGCGCACAATTTCGCTCGTCGAGATTGGCGCGAAATCCGGCGGCGTCTTCTCCATCACCACATATTTAGCGCCGACCTCCGCGCACAACGCCTTTTTTAAAGGCGCCCATTTGTCGTCCTCCGTGACCGCCAAAATATCCGGCCGTAGCCGCAGGAAATGCTCTCGGAAATCAATACCTTCCTCTAAGCCTGTGCCGATGACGACATCATCGACGGGCCGCAGCGCCGCGATCAACGCCCGCTTGTGCTCATCCGGTAACGAGCTTTTGCGGCTCTTGTGAAACCACAACACTTCGGTCGAAGCGAAACACACCGTGAGGTGGTCGCCCAGCGCGCGCGCTTCGCGAAAAAATTGGACGTGGCCAGCGTGGACGATGTCGTAGCAGCCAGAGACAAAAACTCGAACCATGCGCCGTTATGGCGTTCGCGCCTTGCCCCGCGCGAGAAAATTTAGCCGATTATTTCACATCCCATGCACTTCAGCGACTGGCAATCCCTCGCCCCCGCCCCCGCCGCCCGCGAATTCCTCCGCCGCGCCACCACGTTGCTATCGCCCGCCCAACAGCGCGCCATCTTCGCTTTACTTCCCACGGAGGTCGAGCTTGTCACGCACTTCGCCAGCGCCCCCGCCGGTGCCCCGCTCGCCGGCGTGCCCTACCTCGCCAAAGACCTCTTCGACGTCGCTGGCTTCCCCACCTTCGCCGGCTCCACGTTTTTACCCGAGGTCCGCGCCGATCCTACCAGCGATTCTGCCTTCATCAGCGCCGTCAATGCCGCCGGCGGCGTCCTCGCCGGCAAAACGCACCTCCACGAATTTGCCTATGGCATCACCGGTGAAAACCCGCACTACGGCGACGTAGAACACCCACGCTTCACCGACCGCACCACCGGCGGCTCCAGCAGCGGTTCGGCCGCCGCCGTCGCGGCCGGCGTTGTTCCTTTCGCGCTGGGCACCGATACGGGCGGCTCCATTCGCGTTCCCGCTGCTTTTTGTGGCCTCTATGGTTTTCGCGGCGCTCCCCACCAACCTTGGATCGCCGACGCCTTTCCGCTCGCCCCGAGTTTCGACACCGCCGGTTGGTTTACCTCAAACGCTGACGACATGAGCACCGCCCTCGGCGCCCTCATCGGCCTAGGCACCAGCACCCGCACCCCGCGCGGCTGCTACCTCGAGATTCCCGGCCTCACCCCTGAAGTTGCCACCGCCTGCCGCACCGCCGCGGCCCGACTTGCGCCGCCGGCCGACAACGCCACGCGCAACGAACTCCTCCGCCGCTTCGCCGGCGCCCTCGACGCTTACAACATCATCGTCGCCCTCGAGGCCTCCGCCGTCCACGCCGCCTGGTCCACCGACTATAAAGACCGTTACGATCCCGCCGTCTGGGCCCGTCTCAACCGCGTCCACGAATTCACGCCCGCCCAAGTCGCCTCGGCCGATGCGATGCTAACCGCCGTGCGCCTCGCCTGGACGAGTTACTTTCTGACCTTCGATTTTCTGATTCTACCCGCCGTGCACCGCCCCGCGCTGACGAAGGCCGAATGCACCCTCGCCCAACGCAGCCGCCTCCTCGCCCTCACCGCGCCCGCCTCGCTTGGCGGCTTGCCCGTGCTCACCCTTCCCGTGGCCCTCGACAACGGCCTCAGCGCCGGCCTCCAGGTCGTAGTAAACAACCCCCAAAGCCCCGTCTTACCCTGGGCACTGCAGTCCTTCCAAAACGTCGCCCCGCCGGCCAAGCGATGATTTCACCAAGCTAAAATAATCAAACACTCTAAACCTAGTGTCACCTATTAGGCGACACTCGCGAAAGCTAGATCTAGCTCGAAGTTCGCGGAATTCACCACCTCGGGCTGGCTTTCTTACCAGCTTCCTATCTCGTCCAACTTGTGTCGTTCACCGTCACTACTAACCCTTCCGCTAGTGCCTCAACGGCCGTCGAATTTCGCTCCGTCGAAAAACGCTATGGTCAGGGCCCAGTCATTCTAGACGCCTTCAGTCTTTCGGCGACGCGCGGGGATTTCATCGCTCTCATCGGCCCCAGCGGCTGCGGTAAATCCACGCTGCTGAAACTCGTCGCCGGCCTGAGCCCGGTGACCCGCGGCGAACTCATTTTTTCAACGTCAAGCGCGGGCAATCATCTCACCAACGCGCCAAGTTCGACCTCCGCTTCAGCCCGAGACGACCTCGCGTACGTGTTTCAAGAACCGACCTTACTGCCTTGGCTTACCGTCGCCCAAAACGTCGCGCTTCCGCTCGATCTGCGCGGCGCGCCTGCCAACCCGCGTACCGCTTTAGTCCGCGATGCGCTCGCGCTGGTCGGCCTCACCCCGCGCGCGGACTATTACCCACGTCAACTCTCGGGCGGCCAAAAAATGCGCGTCTCCATTGCCCGCGCCCTCGTGCTCTCACCGCAAATTCTCCTGCTCGATGAACCTTTCGGCGCCCTGGACGAAATGACGCGCGATCACCTCAACGAAGAACTCCTCGCGATCCGCGAACGCCTCCGCTGGACCGCCTTCTTCGTCACACACTCGGTCGCGGAAGCCGTCTTCCTCGCGAATCGCATTATCATCATGTCCGCCAATCCCGGACGGCTTCACCGCGAGATTAGCGTCGATTTGCCCTACCCGAGGACGCCTGCCACCCGGCGAGATCCCGCGTACCACCGTCTCGTCGATGAGGTCTCGCAACTGCTCCGCTCCGTCGAGGATCTCGCCACTGTTTAGCCTTCACAGAACCGCCATGACTCGCCCAAAGCTTCTGTCCTTTCTCCTGCCCGCTCTGGCCGGGGCGTTGTTCATCGCGATCTGGCACTTCATCCGAGTCTCGCTGTCCGAGGATTTCCGTTTCCTGCTCCCCGCGCCGACCGAAGTTATCGCCGCGTTTCGCGAGCATGGCGACGAGCTCTGGCGCGCCACGCTCAACACCACCGCGGGCGCCACCCTAGGATTCCTCTCCGCCGTCGCCGTGAGCTTCACGCTCTCGTTATTACTCTCCCTTTCGCCACTCGTGCGGGTGACGTTTTATCCGTATCTGATGTTGCTACAGATGACGCCCATCATCGTTTTTGCGCCGATTCTTGTCCTCTGGGTCGGCCCCGGTCTCAAGAGCGTCACCATCATCACGTTTCTAATTTGTTTCTTCCCGCTAGCCGTGAACACCACCCAAGGCCTCGTCTCCACTGATCGTAACCTTGTTGAACTCTTCCGCCTTTACCGCGCGACTAAATTTCAAGAAATACTCCGCCTCCGCATCCCCGCGGCGCTGCCGTATTTTTTCACCGGCTTACGCATCGCGGCCACCCTCGCCCCGATCGGCGCTTTGGTTGGCGATTACACCGCTGGCAGCTCCGCCGGTGACGGCGGCGGTCTTGGTTTCCAGACGATCATCTACAGCAGCCAAGCCAAATACCCCGCGCTCTTCGCCACCGCGGCTGCGTGCTGCGCGCTCGGCTTCATCTTCGTCGCCGGCGTGCTCTCACTCAGCTGGTTGACGCTCCATAAATGGCACGATTCTTACGAACGCGCCGATATCTGATTTCTTTAATTTTCATCCTCCCTCCCGTCATGCGTATCGCCCTCATCTGTTGCGCCCTCCTCGCATTTTCCAACGCGGTTCGCTCCGCTGATGCCTCCAGTCCAGCGACCACCCCATTTAAACTCACCGTCCAACTCGATTGGGTCGCCGAACCCGAACACGGGGGCATCTATCAAGCCGCCGCGCGCGGCTTCTTCGCCGCCGAAGGCCTCGACGTAACTATCGTGCCCGGCGGGCCCAACGCCTTCGTCGTCCAAAAAGTCGCCACCGGCCAAGCCCAAATCGGTCAAGGCGACAGCACTGACATTCTACAAAAAATCGCCACCGGCCTGCCCGTGCTATCCGTGGCCGCCGTCTTTCAAGACGATCCCTCGGGCCTGCTCGTCAATGCCGCGAGCAACGTTCGCCGTTTCGAAGACCTCCAAGGCAAAACCATCATCGCTCGCCCGGATTGGACCTTTCTCAAGTTTCTAAAAAAGCACTACGGCGTCACCGTCAACGTCGTCCCCCAAAACTTTTCTGTCGCCGCCTTCCTCGGCGAAAAAGACGCCATCCAACAAGGCTACTTCATCGCAGAGCCCTACCACATCGTGAAAGCCGGGGGCGCCAAACCCCGCTTCCTTTCCACGTGGGACGCCGGCTTCCGCGCCTACGCCGTGCTTTTCACCAATCGTAAATTCGCCCGCGAACACCCTACGGAACTCCGCGCCTTCATGCGTGCCTACATCAAAGGCTGGAACGATTACCTTACGGGCGATCCCACGCCTGCTCACGCGGCGATGAAAAAAACAAATTCCGCCCTCACCGACGAATTCGCTCTCGCTTCGCGCCAACTCATCCTCGACGAAAAACTCGTCACCGGCCGCGATGCCGACGGCGGTCCCGCCAACACGGGCCAGCTCGCGGCCGCGCGCTTCGCCACCCAAATCGCGCAACTCGAAGCAATCGAGGTCCTGCCCAAAAATAAAGTCACCGTCGAACAAGCGATGACCACCGACTTCCTGCCGGCGCGCTAAGTAGCGCCGCTGGCGCACCCGCTTTGAGGGGGGACGAAATTCAGGGTTTCCTTGGAGGTCCTTATTTCGTCCTATTGCGCGCTTACCCCTACCATGCTCGCCCGCCTCCGCGTTTTTTTTCGTTTTCAAGAAAGCGGCCTGCTGCTCGTCATTCTCGCGCTTGGCGTGTTGCTCACGGTCTTTGCGGGCAAGGTTCGCACGCCGGTTTTTGAACGAGCGGCCGACGGCACGCGTAGCCGTGTGTTCACCACCGATGCCACCGGCGAACGCATTCCGTTGACCATCGAAAAAAATAAATTTCTTAACGCCCAAAACCTCGCCCAACTCGCCAAAGACACGAGCTTCATCGCGGTCATGGCAGTCGGCATGGCGGTGGTCATCATCGCCGGCGGGATCGACCTGACCGTCGGTGCGATTTACGCCCTCGCCTCAGTCGTCGGCGCCCTCGTGCTGCAACGCTATGGCGCCGAAGGACTAGCCACGACGACCTCGCCCATGCTAGGGATTTTACTGGGCGCCGGCGCCTGTCTGGGCGTCGCCTGTCTGTGCGGCCTTTTCACCGGCGGCCTCATCGTCGCGCTCGGTGTCCATCCGTTTATCATCACGCTCGGCGGCATGGCGATTTTCCGCGGTATCGCCTTCGTCATCACCAAAGGCCAATCCGTGGGCGCGTTCCCCGCCGCTTTCCGTGATTTTGTCCGCTTCGAGGTCGGCGATGGCCTGAGTTTCGTGCCGCTGATGACGATGCTGGTCGTACTTATCGTTGGCTGGATTTTTCTTTCCCGCCTGGCCGCGGGCCGACGCGTCTACGCCGTCGGTGGCAACGAACTCGCCGCGCGTTTTAGTGGCATTCGCGTCGAGCGCGTGAAGCTCGGCGTCTACCTCATCAGCGGTCTCTGCGCCGGCATCGCAGCGTTGCTCTCGCTCGGCTATTACGGTGCCGCCACCTCCGGCGACGGCCAAGGTTACGAGCTCAACGTCATCGCCGCCGCCGTCGTCGGTGGTGCCAGCCTGTCGGGAGGCCGCGGTTCAGCCCTCGGCGTGGTGTTGGGCGCGCTGATTATCCAAATGATTTCCAGCGGTATCGTGATCCTCGGCATCGACCAAAACTACAGTCAGATCATCATCGGCTCGGTCGTCATCGCGGCCGTCGTCCTCGATCACCTCAACACCTGGCTCGCCCGCCGTCGCCTCACCGCCGCGACCCACTGATTACTTTTAACCTAAACCCACATGAAAAAAATCCTCCCCTACGCCCGCGCCCTCACGGCGCTAGCCCTCGCTACCACCGTTGCCTTAATGGCCGGAACCTCCGCTCGCGCCGCCGAGAAACCCCGCACCATCACGATCGGTCTCGTCGCCAAATCCCAAGGCAACCCCGTCTTCCAAGCCGCCCGCATCGGCGCGCAAGACGCCGCCAAAACCCTCGGCGCCAAACTCAATCTCAACATCAAAATCGATTGGCGTACCCCCAATGAAGAAGACGCCCAAAAACAAGCTGAGGCCATCGAACAACTCGTGCTCTCCGGCGCCGAGGGCATCGCGGTCGCCTGTTCCGACGCCAACAAACTGACCGACGCCATCAACGCCGCCGTCAACAATGGCGTCCCCGTCGCCACGTTTGATTCTGACGCTCCCGCTTCCAAACGCTTCGTCACCTACGGCGTCGACGACATCGCTTGCGGTCAACAGACGATGGACGAACTCGCCAAAACCATGAACGGACGCGGTGTCGTCGCGATCCTCGCCGGGAATCAAAATGCCCCCAATCTCCAAAAGCGCGTCGCCGGTGTCCGCGAAGCTGCCAAGAAATATCCCGGTATCACCATCCGTGATACTTATTACCACAAAGAGACCCCGCAAGACGCCGCCGCTAAAGTCGAACAAGTCATGCAAGCCAACCCCGACATCACCGGTTGGGCCATGATCGGCGGCTGGCCGCTCTTCACCGAGAACGCCCTCAAATGGCAGCCCGGCACCGTGAAATGCGTCGCCGTCGACGCCCTCCCCGCCCAACTCGCCTACATTCGCAGCGGTCACGTCCCTGTCCTCCTCGCTCAACAGTGCTACGAATGGGGTGCCAAATCCGTCGAACATCTGATCAACAAAATCGTGCTCAAAAAAGATCCCGTCGCCGTCAAAGACGTGAGCGCCCTCATCCCCGTAACCAAGGACAACCTCGAGGCCTTCGCCAAAAATTGGGACAAATGGCTCCCGAAGTGATTCGCCGCTGACGCGCCGTGTCCGCTTACCTCGAGTTTCGGAAAATCACCAAACGCTTCCCCGGCGTCCTGGCGCTCGACGATGTTTCCTTCACCGTTGAGCGCGGCACGTGCCATGCGCTCATCGGTGAAAACGGTGCGGGTAAAAGTACTTTAGGGAAAATTCTCGCCGGCGTTTACACGGCGGATTCCGGCCAAATTATGCTCGAGGGTCGCGCCATCGCGCCCACATCGCCCCTGGCGGCGCGCGCGCTCGGCGTCGCGATGGTCCACCAAGAACTCGCGTTCTGCCCCAATCTCTCAGTCGCCGAAAATCTCTGCCTCGGTGACTTCCCAGGCCGCGCCGGTTTCGTCGATCGCACCGCCCTCCGCGCCCGCGCCCGCACGATGCTAGCCACCGTCGGCGCCGACATCGACCCCGACACGCTCATCGGCACGCTTTCCACGGGCCGCGAACAACTGGTCCAAATCGCCGCCGCCGTCGGCACCGGTGCGCAAATCATCGTCATGGATGAGCCCACGAGCTCATTATCGGCGGCGGAGACCGCCGATCTTTTTCGTCTCATCCGCACACTGAAAGCCCGCGGCCTCACCCTCATCTACGTCTCGCATCGAATGGAGGAACTCTTCGCCCTTTGCGATCACATCACTGTCCTGCGCGATGGTCGCCACATCGCCACCGAGCCGATCCCGGCCACCCAACCGGCTCGCGTCGTCACCCAAATGATCGGCCGCGAACTGCGCGTCCACACCCCCTCTCATCTCACCCGCGACCTCGGTCCGGTTCGTCTCAAAGTTAAAAATCTCTCCTCCCCCGGCTCTTTCCAAGATATCAACCTGACCGTCCGCGCCGGAGAAATTGTCGGCGTCGCCGGTATTGTGGGCGCCGGCCGCAGCGAGTTAGTCCAAGCCATCTTCGGCCTCGATCCCGCGGTTAGCGGGCACATTTCGATCGACGACCATCCACTCCCGCTGGGCTCCATCGCGCACGCTCTCGCCGCCGGCCTCGGCCTCGTCCCTGAAGACCGCAAACGCCAAGGGCTCATCCTCGGCCTCAACTGCCGCGAAAACACCGCGCTCGCCGCCCTGCCGTTGCTCACGCGCCTGGGTTTCGTGCGCCGCAACGCCGAGCGCGCCCTTGCATCGAGGTACGCCCAACGCTTGCGCGTCAAAACGCCGTCGCTCGAAGCACTCACCGCCGGACTCAGCGGCGGCAACCAACAGAAAATCGCCCTAGCCAAATGGCTCGCGCGCGATTGCGACGTGCTCCTGATCGACGAGCCCACGCGCGGCGTCGACGTCGGCGCCAAAGCCGAGATTTACCAACTACTCGACGAGCTCGCCTGTGAGGGCAAAGCGTTGCTTGTGGTGTCTTCTGAATTACCAGAACTGATCGGGCTTTGCCGGCGCATTCTTGTGCTTCGCGCTGGCCGGATCGCCGGCGAAGTCTCGCGCGCCGCCTTCAGTGAAGCGACTTTGATGCAGTTGATGGCAGGCGTGAACGCCGCCGCTTAATCGTCCGTTTTTGCGGAGGCCGGGAACCTCAGCCTAAGCTCCGAACTGCCAACGTACGCAGCACATCGGCCAATTTATGCGCAGCGGACCGCGCGCCCTCAGCTTATTATGGCCGCATGAAAACCATCCTTACCCCAATTGATTTTTCCAGCGTGAGCGACGCCGTCATCGACTCGGCCCGCGTCCTAGCCCGAGCTTGCGGCGGTCGCATCGTGATCATGAGCGTAGCCCAACCGCCCGTCATCACCAGCGACTATGGCCCGATGCTCGAAAACATCGGGGAGATCATGGCTGCGAGCGAAAAAACGATCGCCCGCCAACTCAAACACCTCGCCGCCAAAATCGAAATGCCCGACCTGCCGATTCAAACCGTGCAACTCACCGGAGCGCCCGCGCCGCTGATTTTGGAACAGGCCGAAAAAGAAAATGCGGATTACATCGTCATGGGTTCGCATGGGCACACCGCGTTCTACGATCTGCTTGTCGGCAGCACGACGCACCAAGTGCTTCGGAAATCCCCCTGCCCCGTCATGATCGTACCTCCGCCGATTAAAAAAGTTACCCATCGTAAAGCGAAGTAACTGTTCCGCCCGCTCGACCTCGACTACGGCGCTGTGCCACGCAAAGCCGCATCGCACCGCACCTTAGCGAGACCGGCGCGTAAGCGGAGTGGTTGGATATATTTGTTTCGCGGGATTGCCAAACACGAGAGGCCTAGCTCTGTATGAGATATGCGTCTCCCCGCCGCCCCCACTCCGCGTTTTAACCTCAGCGCCGTACTTCTGGCAGCGCTTGCCCTCACCAGCCTCGACCTCCGCGCGCAGGCGCCCGCCGCCGCCACGCCGGTGCCCACCGCGCCGTTGCCCGACGTCGTTCCACTGAATCTTTTCAGTGTTCCCGAGGGTTTTGAGGTCACCCTCTGGGCCAAGACCCCCATGGTGCGCAACCCCACCAACATGGACATCGATGCCCAGGGCCGCATCTGGATCACCGAGGGCCTAAACTACCGTAAACACGAGGGCCGCGATCCTCTCGGCGACCGCATCACGGTCCTCACCGACACCAACGGCGACGGCCGCGCCGATGCGACCCACACGTTTGTCCAAGAGCCCGGACTCGTCGCACCGCTCGGCATGTCCGTCATCGACAACCGCATCTTCGTCTCCAACGCCCCTGACCTCATCGTCTACACCGACGTCGACCGCGACGGAAAATTCAACCCCGCCATCGATAAACGCGATGTCCTGCTCACCGGCTTCAACGGCCGCAATCACGACCACTCGCTCCACTCCGTCACGTTCGGCCCCGATGGCCTGCTCTATTTCTCCCAAGGCAACTGCGGCGCGATGTTCACCGACCGCTCCGGCCAAACTTTCCGCGTCGGCAGCCCCTACGACCCCATCAACAGCGGCGGGGCTGGCGCCGTCTTCAGTTGGCGCCCACCCGAGATCGCTGGTGCCAAGAGCGACGACGGTCACGTTTACGTTGGCGGCTTCACCGTCCGCATGCAGCCGGACGGGACCAAAGTCGAAATCATCGGCCAAAACTACCGCAACAGCTACGAGCAGACGATCACCTCCTTTGGCGATGTTTTCCAAAACGACAACGACGATCCACCCGCCTGCCGCACCACCTTCCTAATCGAATACGGCAACCTCGGCTTCGCCTCCCGCGACGGCAAACGCACGTGGAACGCCGACAAACGCCCCGGCCAAAACGTCCCCACCGCCGAGTGGCGCCAAGATGATCCGTTCACCATTCCCTCCGGCGACGTCTACGGCGGCGGCTCGCCCACCGGCATCGTCAGCTACGAAGGCGACGCTTTCGGCGAAAAATGGCGCGGCGCACTCTTCAGCTGCGAACCTGGTCGCAACACCGTCTTCGGCTACTTCCCCAAAACCCAAGGCGCCGGCTACGCCCTTGACCGTTTTGATTTCGTCACCACCAACGTCGAAAAAATCTTTGAAGGCGTGGACTTTAAAGGCGGCGCCAAATCCATCACCGGCGAAGTGAAAACGCTGTTCCGCCCCTCCGATGTCACGGTCGGTCCCGACGGCGCGATCTACGTTGCTGATTGGTTCGATCCCCGCGTCGGCGGCCACCAAGACCTCGACGACAAAACCGTTGGCGCCATCTACCGCATCGCGCCGAAGGGCTTCAAATCCGTCATCCCGCAGTTCGACCTCAACACCACCGAGGGCCAAATCACTGCGCTGAAAAACCCGTCCATCAACGTCCGCGCCTCCGGCTTCATCCGCCTCAAAGCCCAGGGCGCCGCCGCCATCCCCGCGGTCACCGCGCTGCTGGCTGACGCCAATCCGTTCATCCGCGCCCGCGCCATTTATCTGCTCGCGCAACTCGGCGCCACCGGCGTCGCCGCCGTTGAAAAACAACTCACCTCCGCCGACGCCCAGACGCGCGTCGTCGCCTACCGCGCCCTCCGCCGCGCTGGCCAACCCTACCTCGCCCACGCCGCCAAACTCGCCACCGATGCCTCCGCTGCCGTGCGCCGCGAAGTCGCCACTTCGCTCCGCGATGTGCCGTTCACCGCCGCCCGCGAGATCCTCCTCACCCTCGCCCGCGGTTACGACGGCTCCGACCGTTCCTACCTCGCCGCTTGGGGCATCGGCGCCACCGGCAAGGAAGCCGATCTCTACGCCGCCATGGCCGCCGCGCAGACCGAAAAAGATCCACTCAAATGGACCTCCGCTTACGCCCAACTCGTTTGGCGCCTGACCCCCGCCGACGCCGCGCCAGCCTTCGCCGCTCGCGCCGCCGCCACCACGTTGACTGACGAAGAACGCCTCGCCGCGACCACCGCCCTCGGCTACATACCGACCAAGACCGCTGCCTTTGCCGTCGTCGACCTTGCTCAAAAAGCCACCGGTAAAGTCCAGACCGCCGCCCTCTGGTGGACGCTTAATTACAAAGACTCCCGTTGGGCCGCCCACGGCATCAACGCCGAACTCAAAACCCGTGGCCTCTACGATCCAGCGAAAGTTGTAATCACGGCCAGTGTGATCGAGCCCCAGCCGCCCACCAAGCTGCCTAGCGTCGCTCAACTCGCCCTCCTCAAAGGCGACGCCACCCGCGGCGCCGGCCTCTCCGCCTCCTGCCTCATGTGCCATCGCATCGGCGACCAGGGAGCCGAATACGCGCCTAACCTCACGGGCTTCGCCAGCCGCCAGACCACGGAAGTCGTGATCAATTCCATCGTAAATCCGTCAAGCGACATCGCCCACGGTTACGAGGGCACCGAGTTCCTCCTCAAAGACGGCACGATCATCCACGGCCTAGCTCTCACCGCCGGCGACCCCGCGGTCGTTCAAACCATGGGTGGCGCCACGCAGATGATTCCGGCGGAAAAAATTAAATCCCGCAAACGTCTCACCCGCTCCCTCATGATGAGCGCCGAGCAACTCGGCCTCGGCGCCCAAGAGGTCTCCGACGTTGTCGCTTACCTAAAAACCCAGTAACCCGCATCCCCTCGCGCAATCACCCACGGGCTTACCGTTTCCCTTCAGCCCCGACCACAAGTCGGGGCTTTTTTGTGCCCGCAGCTCAAAATCGCGCATCTCCGCGTTCGCTTTTTAGATAACGTTGCTTAGTAAAAAAGCCCCGTTCGCCGCCACAACGCCAACTCGCCGTGAGCTCCATTTTCTTCCGCCTTCTCTTCGCCGCGCTCCTCCTGCCGTTGGACGCCGCCCGAGCCACGACCACACCGTCCGCGCCACCCGAAGGTTTCACCGCCAAAGAACTCGCCCAAGGCCACACCGACGGCTCCCTCCTCGCCTTACCCCGCGTCCTCCATCGCGTCGGCGCCGATGCCGCCGAGAATCTTGAAGGTCGCCGCCTCATCCGAAAATTTTCTCGTTTCAACGACCTCCGTGTTCTCGCCCCTGCCGCCGGCGAAACTACCACTGAAGCCATCACCCGCCTGCGCGCCACCGGCCGCTACGAATTCGTCGAGCCCGATTACCTCCTCCACGTCGACGCCACCCCCAACGACGCCCGCTTCACCACCCAGTGGTCCCTCGCCAACACCGGCCAAACCAACGGCGTCATCGGTGCCGACATCTCCGCTCTCGCTGCCTGGGACACCCTCACCGACGCCTCTTCCGTCATTGTAGCCGTCATTGATTCCGGCGCCCGACTCACCCACGCCGATCTCGCCCCCAATCTCTGGCGTAACCCCGCCCCCACCACCATCGGTGACCTCAATGGTATGCGCGCCACCAGCGCCCGCGGTACGATCACCAGCGGCGATCCCACCGACGACGAGGGCCATGGCTCCCACGTCGCCGGGATCATCGGTGCGGTCGGCAACAACGGCAGCGCCGGCGCCGGCCTCACGGGCGTCGCCTGGAAAGTCCAGATCATGGCGCTCAAGTTCATCACCTCCGCTGGCACCGGGGCGACCTCCGATGCTGTCGCCTGCATCGACTACGCGATCGCTAACGGTGCCTCTATCATCAACGCCTCCTACGGCGAAACCGCCGGCAACTTCTCGCAATCTCAGTACCTCGCCATCCGCCGCGCCCGCGACGCCGGTATCATCTTTGTCGCCGCCGCCGGCAACGAAGCCACCAATCTCGACCTCTCGCCTCACTATCCCGCCAGCTACAATCTCGACAACGTCATCGCCATCGGCGCCTCCGCCCGCCGCGACGAAGCCGCCGCCTATTCCAACTACGGCGCCACGGTCGAACTCTTCGCCCCCGGCTCCGAAATCCTCTCCCTCGGTTACACCTCCGACTCCGCCTCTGCCACCCTCAGCGGCACCTCCATGGCGGCGCCCCACATCGCTGGCGCCCTCGCCCTCCTCAAAACCCGCTTCCCCGCCGATTCCCCCCGCCAACTCATCAACCGGCTCCTCCGCTCCGTCGACCGTCCTGCCACCCTCGCCGGCAAGTCTCAGACCAACGGCCGCCTCAACCTCGCCCGCGCCCTCACCTCCACCGACAACCGCCCGTTCAACGACGACTTCGCCTCCCGCGCCATCCTCACCTCCGACAACATCACCGCCCGCGCCGCCAACCCCGGCGCCACCCGCGAGACCGACGAGCCGCTCCCCGCCGGACTCGCCAACGGCTCCGGCTCCCTTTGGTGGCAATGGTCCACCAGCGTCGGCGGCACCGTCTCCATCAGCACCACGGCCGACACCACCTACGACACCGTCCTCGCCGTCCACACCGGCTCAACCCTCGCCGCGCTCACCCCCGTCGCCGCCAATGACGACGCCCCTGGCGGCACCAGCACCAACAGCCGCGTCACGTTCACCGCCATCCCCGGCGTAAATTATCAAATCGCCATCGAAGGCAAAAACGGCGCCACCGGCTTCGCCGTGCTCGACATCGCCACCATCCCCTTAAACGACGCCTTCGCCAACGCCCTCACCCTCTCCGGCCCCACCGCCCTTATCGTCACCACCAACAAAGGCGCCGCCCGCGAAGCCGGCGAACCCCGCATCCTCAACAACGCCGGCGGCACTTCCCTTTGGTATCAATGGACCGCGCCCACCACCGGCCGCTACCAATTCTCCGTCTACAGCAAGGACGTCGACCCCTTTCTAGCCATCTACACCGGCTCCACGCTCTCCAACCTCACCCTCGTCGCCGCCAACGACAGCGACCGCTCCGACTCCGCCAACACCTCCGCCCTCGTTACCCTCGAAGCCACCGCCGGCGTCACCTACCGCATCGCCCTCGACGCCAAATCCGGCGCCGGTGCCCTCACTCTCACCCTCAACGACACCCTCTGGCAGGCCGCTGCCACCGACAGCGTCACCCCTTCACCCACCGTCGCCCCCGACGGCACCGTCTACGCCGGTAGCGCCGATAAAATCCTCTACGCCTTTAACCCCGACGGTTCCCAAAAATGGGCCTACCTCACCAGCGGCACCCTCGACAGCGCTTCCGCCGCCCTCGGCGCCGACGGCACCCTCTACGTCGGCTCCAACGACAGCATCGTCTACGCCCTCAAACCCGACGGCACCCTCCTCTGGTCCCAATCCCTCGATCCTGCCACCCGACCCGGCGCCTCCAACTCCATCGCCATTGCCGCTGACGGCACCCTCTACCTCAAAGCCTCCGACGGCTACGTCTACGCTCTCAACCCCACCGACGGCTCCCGCAAATGGCGTGCCTCCATCAACGCCCCCGATAGCTCCCACTACGGCAGCCCCAGCGTCGCCGCCGACGGCACCATTTATTGCGGCTCCTCCGACAACAGCCTCTACGCCCTCAACCCCGACGGCTCCAAAAAATGGACCTTCACTCCCGCCACCGCCGACGGCGGCATCTATTCCCCGCCCGCCATCGACGCCACGGGTAACCTCTATTTCACCACCCTCACCGGCGCCATCTACTCCGTCAGCGCCACCGGCACCCAGCGCTGGCGCTTCACCTCAGGTGGCAACTGTTCGTCTTCGCCCGCCCTGAGCGCCGACGGCGCCACGCTCTACTACGGCGGCTACGATAAAAAACTCTACGCCCTCGCCACCGCCACCGGCGCCCTCCGCTGGACCGCCCCACTCGGGAACGAAGTCCGCGCCAGCTCCCCCGCCATCGACGCCAACGGCGTCATCTACATCGGTTGCTACGATAAAAAACTCTACGCCATCAACCCCGATGGCTCCCTCAAACGCACCTGGGCCACCGCCGAATTCATCCGCTCCTCCCCCGCCATCGCCGGCACCACGCTGTACGTCGGCAGCAACGACCACAAACTCTACGCCATCAACCTCGGCGTCTCCGCCGCCGGCGGCCCCTGGCCCCAATACCGCGCCAACGCCCGCCGCCTTGGCCGCGCCGTCAACGAATCCCTCGCCATCACCGCCGAACCCAGCCCCGTCGTCGTCACGGCGGGCACCTCCGCCAGCTTCAGCGTCACCGCCACCGGCACCGGCCCGCTGGGCTATCAATGGTTCAAAGCCGGCATCGCCCTCCCCGGCGCCACCAACGCCACCCTCGATTTACCCGCCGTGACCAGCGCCCAAGCTGGCAGTTACACCGTCCGCGTCACTGGCCCCCAAGGTAGCGTTACCAGCGCCGCCGCCCTTCTTACCGTCAACGCCGCCCCCACCGGCCTCACCAACCGCCTCAGCAACGTCTCCGTTCGCACCGCCCTCGCCGCCGACCAAATCCTCATCGTCGGCCTCACTATGACCGGCGGAAGAAAAGACCTCCTCCTCCGCGCCGCCGGCCCCTCCCTCAGCACCTTCGGCGTCGCCAACCCAATGCCCGACCCAAGACTCGCCCTCTACAACGGCGCCACCCGCACCGCCACCAACGACAACTGGGCCGGCGACCCCGTCGTCCTCGCCGCCAACCTCGCCCAAGGCGCTTTCCCCTTCCTCGGCACCACCAGCCTCGACGCGGCTCTCGTCGCCAACATCGAAGGCGGCCGCACCCTTCAAGTCTCTGGCCCAAACGCCGGCACGGTCATCGTCGAAGCCTACGACGCCGGCACCGTCACCGGCAACACCACCCGCCTCACCAACCTCTCCGCCCGCAACCAAGTCGGCACCGGCGCCAATATCCTCATCGCCGGCTTCACCCTCACCGGCTCGGGCACCAAAACCGTCCTCCTGCGCGCCGTCGGCCCGGGCCTCACTCGCTTCGGCGTCAGCAACACCCTCGCCGATCCCAAACTCGCCCTCTATAATTCTTCCTCCGAAAAAATCGCGGAAAACGACACGTGGTCGTCCGCGCTCACCTCAACCTTCTCCGCCGTCGGCGCCTTCAGTATTACCGCCGGCAGCAAAGACGCCGCGCTCCTCGTAACGCTCGCCCCCGGCGGCTACACCGTCCAAGTCTCCGGCACCAACGCCACCACCGGCCAAGCCATCGTCGAGATCTACGAAGTCCCGTAACTTCGACGAATCACCCCGCTCGCACCGCTTTCGGGCTTTACCGGCTTTGCCCGCGCCGCCTCAATCAGACCGTGGCTACGCCCAAAACCATCGGCGCCGATGATATTCACGCCGCCATTCACCAAATCGCCGCGTCCATCGCCGAACGCCATCGCGCCGGCGATCGCTTGATTCTTCTCGGCATCGCCAACGGTGGCATTCCTCTCGCCCGCCGGCTCACCGCCCGCCTCGCCACGCTCAGTCCGCGGCTCGCCGCCAAATCTGGCTCCATCGACATCTCGTTTCACCGCGACGACATCGGCCGCAATCCCATCCCAAAAGAATTCACGCCCACCGTTCTGCCCGCCGACGTCAACGGCGCCCGGGTGATTCTCGTCGACGACGTCCTCTTCTCCGGCCGCACGGTCAAAGCCGCCCTCGATGAGCTCTTCGATCACGGCCGCCCCGCCAAAGTCGAACTCGCCGTCCTCGTCGATCGCGGCCACCACCTCATGCCCGTCGCTGCCGATTACGTCGGGCTCCAACTCACCACCACCGCCGCTGAAAAAGTCGTCGTTCTCCTCGACGAAACCACCCCGACGCGCGACCGCATCACCGTCGGCACCGCCGCTGCGGTGAAGTAATTTTTTTCTTTAATTTTTCTCCCATGCCCTGGACCCGCCGCCACCTCCTCACCATCGAGGAACTTTCCCTCGCCGAAATCGGCCAGATCCACGTCACCGCTACGGCCTTCAAAAAAATCCTCGGCCGTAGCGTGAAAAAAGTCCCCGCCCTCCGCGGTAAGACCATCGTGAATCTCTTCCTCGAGCCCAGCACGCGTACGCGCATGGCCTTCGACATGGCCGCGAAGCGCTTGAGCGCCGACGTCATCTCCCTCGACGGCGCCAGCTCCAGCACCACCAAAGGCGAAACCCTCCGCGACACCGCGGAAAATATCCGCGCGCTCGGCGCCGACATGATCATTTTGCGCCACGCCGCCGCCGGCTCGCCGCTGTACCTCTCCAAGTTTCTCGACATCCCCGTCATCAACGCGGGCGACGGCGCCCACGAGCATCCCACACAGGGGCTCCTCGACACGTTCACGATGCTCGAGCACCTCGGCTCCTTGAAGGGCCGCAAGGTCGTCATCCTCGGCGACATTCTCTTCAGCCGCGTCGCCCGCTCCAACATCCACGCCCTCACCAAACTCGGCGCCGCCGTCACGCTCGTCGGCCCGTCCACGCTCGTACCCCACTGGTTCACCGATCTCGGCGTGAAAGTTTCCCACGATCTCCGCAGCGCCCTCGCCGATGCCGAGGTTGTCATGCTGCTGCGCATCCAGCACGAGCGCCAATCCAGCGGCCACTTCCCCTCGCTCGGGGAATACACGAGCATGTTTGGCCTCAACAAAACTCGCGCCAGCTGGCTCAACCCCAAGGCCATCATCATGCACCCCGGCCCCATCAACCGCGGCGTCGAGATCGACAGCGAACTCGCCGACGGCGACCGCAGCGTGATTCTCGAACAAGTCACCAACGGCATCGCCGTGCGTATGGCCGTTTTGTACCTCTGCTCCGGTGGCCAACCCGAATCCGTGATGCCCGCCACTGCTTAAACCGTCCGCCCTTTTCACGCCGCACCCGCCTGACGCCATGTCCACTTTCTGGATTCAAAACGCCCGCATCATCGACCCCGTCGCCAAACGCGACGCCGTCGGCGACCTCTATATTTCCGACGGTAAATTCGTCGCCACGCTTTCCGCCACCGCCAAAAAACGCGCCAAAAAAATCGACGCCACCGGCCTGGTTGCCTGCCCCGGCCTAATCGACGTTCACGTCCACTTCCGCGAACCGGGCCAGACGCACAAAGAAACCATCGCCACCGGCTCCCGCGCCGCCGCCGCCGGCGGTTTCACTACGGTCGTGTGCATGCCCAACACCGCCCCCGTTGCCGACAACGCCGGCACCATTCAGCTCATCAACGACTCCGTCCGCCGCGACGCCGTCGTGCGTGTCCTCCCCACCGGCTGCATCACCGTTGGGATGAAAGGCGAAGCCCTTGCGCCCATCGGCTCCCTCAAGCGCGCCGGCGTCGTCGCCATCACTGACGACGGCGATTGCGTCCAGTCCAACGAACTCATGCGCCGCGCCTGCGAGTACGCCAAGATGTTCGACCTGCCGATCATGGACCACTGCCAGGATCACTCCATGACTGTCGGCGCGGTCATGAACGAAGGGGTTATGTCCACGCGCCTCGGCCTGCGCGGTTGGCCCAACGCCGCCGAAGACCTCATCGTCGCCCGCAACGCCATCCTGTCCGAACACACCGGCGCACACATCCACCTCCAACACATTTCCTCGCGCCACTCCGTCGACATCATCCGTCGCGCCAAAGCCCGCGGCGTAAAAATCACTGCTGAGGCCACACCGCACCACATCGCCCTGACCGACGAATCCCTCGCGACCTACGACACGCATTTTAAGATGAACCCGCCGCTGCGCACTGAGGAAGACCGGCGCGCCATCATCGCCGGCCTCCGCGACGGCACGATCGACATCATCGCCACCGACCACGCCCCGCACACCGACTACGAGAAAGACAAAGAATTCGACTTCGCGCCCAACGGCATCCTCGGCCTTGAAACCGCGCTCCCCGTTACTCTCGCCGTTCTCGTCCGCCAGGAAAAATTTAAGCTGCCCTTCGTGATCGACCTCATGACGCGCCGCCCCGCTCAGCTCCTCGGTCTGCCCGCCGGCACGCTTGCCGCAGGTGCCGCCGCTGACCTCTGCCTTTTCAATCCCAACGAAGACTGGACCTACAACGCCAAAGCCGGCTTCAGCAAATCCAGCAATTCTCCTTGGCACGGCGCCACGCTCACCGGCCGCGTCAAGACCACCTTCGTCGACGGGAAAATCGTCTTCGCGCAGGGTAAGATCCTCTAAAATTTCGCGCCCGAGTTCGCCCGCCGCCACCCAAATCTAGCTCAATGGGCTAGGCCCGCGAGCTTGCTCGCGTGACCATTTTCCTGCGCAATCACGCGCACATGCCCGCCCTCTCCGCCCAGATCGCCGTCGGCCTCGAACTTGCACTGCTCCTCAGCGGCGCATGGCTACTCTGGCGACTTATCCTCAGCCCCGCCGCCCGCGCCGAGCGCCCCGCCCCGCTTCTTGGGACCTGGGAAATTTCCCTCACCGATTTTCTCCTCTATCTTTGGTGCGTGATCATCGGCGGCCTCATCTGCCAAGTCGGCCTCACCCAGCTCCTCAAGCACGCCAACCTAACCTCGACCCAGCGTCTCATCTACGTCGGCGGCGGTTTTCAGTTCGGCATGTTGGCCGGCATCGCTTTTTTCCGGCTCATCCTGCAGCGCCGCGTCGTCACGCCTGATGCGCCTGGGACGCTCCACCCCGCGCTCAGCGGCCTCGCCACGTTTCTTATTTCTCTGCCGATTCTAACGGTCGTCAGCGCGATCTGGCAATTTATCCTCAAGTACTGCGGCATCGTCGCTGAAAAACAGGATCTCATCGCCATGTTCGCCGACGCCAAATCGCCCGCCTTGCTCGCGTTCATGATTTTGTTGGCGATCGTGATCGCGCCGATCACGGAAGAGCTCCTGTTTCGGGCCGGCATTTTCCGCTACGTGCGCACGCGCCTCCCGCGCTGGGTCGCGCTGCTGATTCCGTCCGTTCTCTTTGGCGCTCTCCACGGCAACCTCGCCAGCTTCGCCCCGCTCGTCGCCCTCGGCGTGGTGTTCTCCCTCGCCTACGCCCGCACCGGCCGCATCGCCACCACGATCGTCGCGCACGGGCTTTTCAACTTAAACACCATCGTTCTCATCCTCTCCGGCGTGACGGTGTGAGGCTCTCCACCGAGCTCGCTGATTTTCTTCACGTCCGTTGTGGCTAAAAAAATTTCCAGTTCTCCCTTTGCTCGGAAAACCTCCGACTCCGTCGCCGCGCTCGGCGAGGAAAAACTCATCGTCGCCATCCGGCGTTGGCTAGGCGACGCCTCGCCCCGCGCCCCTTTTGGGATCGGGGACGACTGCGCCGTGCTCCCCGCCGCACGCGGTCCGCAACTCATCACCGTCGATCCCGTGATTTACGGCCGCCACTTCGACGCCTCAATTCCACCCCGTGCCGTAGGCGCCAAGCTCCTCAAGCGCAACCTCAGCGACCTCGCCGCCATGGGCGGTCGCCCCACCGCCGCCGTCCTCGCGCTCACGCTCGACCCGCGCACCCGCCTCGCCTGGCTCGAAGCTTTTTATCGCGGCCTCGCTGCCTGCGCCCGACGCTATGGCGTCCCCATCGTCGGCGGTGACATCGCCCAAGCCGATGGCGTGCTCGCCGCCAGCCTCACGCTCCTCGGGAGCGCAACCGGCCCACGCGTCGTCACGCGTACCGGCGCCCGGCGCGGTGACGCGCTCTACGTGACCGGCAACCTCGGTCGCAGCCTGCAGTCTGGACATCATTTCAAATTTTCACCGCGTCTCGCCGAAGGCGCTTGGCTCGCGCGTCAACCTGCAGTGCGCGCCATGATGGATGTCAGCGACGGCCTCGCCAAAGACCTCCACGCCCTTACGCCCAGCGGCGCCGCCCCCGCCCTCGACGCCGTCACGTTGCCGCTCCGCCGCGGCGCCGATCTCCGCGCCGCCCTCACCGACGGCGAGGACTACGAACTTGTCTTCGCCCTCGCGGCCCGCGCCGATGCCCCCGCCTTCGCCGCCGCTTGGCGCCGCGCTTTTCCGCGCACGCGCCTCACGCGCATCGGCTATTTTGCCCGGCGCGGCGCGTTACCACCGAGCGCCCTTCGTCTCGATGCTTTTTCCGGCTATGAACATCTTCGATAAACTCCGCGCCGGCATCACCACCGCCAGCGCCGATGCATCGCAAGCCATCGCCGCCGAGTTCGCCGCCGCCCTTCCGGAAACCTGCACGCTCGCGCTGCACGGCGATCTCGGCGTCGGCAAAACCACCTTCGTTCAAGGCCTCGCGCGCGGCTTCGGTATCACCGAAAACGTCACCAGTCCCACGTTTAACATCTACACGGTGCACCGCGGTCCAGCGCGCACGCTCGTCCACCTCGACGCGTACCGCCTCGAAACCGCCGCGCAGATCGAGTCGCTCCTCCTCGAAGATTTCCTTAACCCACCTTGGTGCCTTGCCGTCGAGTGGCCGGAAAAAATCGCTGCTTGGATTCCCGCCAGCACGCTCCATCTCGACCTCGGTATCACCGCAGACGAGCACCACACCATCCGCCTGCGCTAAAACAAAAAAAGCCCGCGTCATCACGACGCGGGCTAAGAAAAACGGAGCGGCACCTCAAAGCGCGCCACTCGACTTGATCACGCCGTCGGGGCCGCGGGTGGTTCCGATTTCGGTTCTTCCGTCACGGGCGCAGATTCCGCGACCGGCGCAGCTTCAAGCGCTGGCGCAGTTTCAACCGCAGGGGCAGAAACCACCGGTTCCGCGCTCGCCGTCACTGCGACGGGCGCAGGTTGAGCGGACGCGGCAGGCGCTTCAGGGAAGTTTTCGGGATCGTGCTCGGCGGCCTCGACCTCGCGTTTGCGGGCCTCGACCATCGCGGGCGGCGCGTAGAGCGTGCCGTCGATGAACTCGGTGACGTAACCTTCGCGCACGAGCCAAGGTAGATCGCTCTGCAAGCGGGCGAGTTTATCGCGTTGCTCGACGGTGAGCGCGTGCTCGACGGGCGCGGGCGCGGTCTCGCCTGCGGCCACCGGCGCGGCGGGCGGAGGGGGCGCGATATTGAGGAATTTGCGACCGAGCTCACCGGCTTTCACCATCGGGTTCATCTCGATGAACGAGATGAGCGAGCCGATGCTGTCAGAGAATGTCTGGCCCGGAACGCGGAATTTCCGCTTCACGGCACAGACGTAGCTGACGCCCTTCGAGCCTTTTTTGAAGATCGTGAAATGTTCGCGGCGCAGGCGACCGCGGAGCGCGTTGGCGGTATCGAGCGGGAAACGACGTTGACGCTCGAGTGAGCCTTCGACGGCGTGACGGATCTCGCCGGGGGGCAAGAGCTCGAGATTTTTGCCGTGCAAGCGCGCTTGCTCGACGGAGCGGATAACTTTGTCGCGCGCGTTGGCCAGCAAGTAGGCCTTAGCTTCGTCAAAGGAATCAAACGCCACTGCCGCCGGAGCGGGAGCGGCTTCGGCCACGGGCGCGCTCTCGGGCACTGGGGCTGGGGCTGGGTCTAGGGCTGGGGTGGTTTCAGCCGCGATGGCTTCGGGCGCAGGTACCTCGCTCGGAACTGTCTCGGTCGCCGGGGCGACCACCGCCTCAGCCGCCTTGGCGGACTTGGCGGGTTTAGCGGCGGGTTGTTTCCACGTGTAGCGCGTGGCCTTCTTCATTTTTTCGAGCCAAGCTTGGATCGCTTCGGGCTCGCGCACGGTTTCGATCCGGGCCTTGTAAGCCTCGAACGGCATCCGGTCGACTTTCGCCGCGTAGTGCTGCTGCACGAGCTGGTTGTAGAGATGGTAATTGGGCGGCCCGAGCAATTCGCCCGTCACGCCGCAGCGGTTGACGACTTGGAAGTTACCCTTGGGCGGATCGATCACGACGTCGGCCGTGTCGAAGAATGTGCCCAGGTGTTTGGTCAACACGTGGGACAGCGCGGCCTCTTCGTTTTCAAAGGGCAACCCGTCCGGCACGGAAATCACAAAACCCGCCGGCGCCGCAGCGTCGGGCGCAGGTTTGCGCGCGAGTACGACGACAAAACGGTCGGTCTTCGCCACCACGGTGCGCGCCACTTCGAAGAGCTCGATAGTGCGGCACGATTTGCGGATAGTCTGCACGAGCGTGCTGAAGCTCGTGTCTTCGGGGTAAAACGTAGCCGTGAAATACGGGCTGTCGTACGGACCGCGATCCACGGGCTCGCCGCGGCCGCCGAAACGACCACCGCGTTCACCGCCACCAGGGCCATCGCGGCGGGGACCGCCGGGACCTTCACGGCGCGGGCCACCCCGAAATTCACCCTGACCTTCGCGGGGATAAGCAGGACGTTCACCGGAAAATTCACGACGCTCCGGCGCCGCGCCACCCGGAGCGCTGGGCGCGCCGGGACCGGGGCCGCCCGCGGGACGGTTAAACGCACGCCGGTCGCGACGCTCGGGCGCACCGCCACCGCTGTCACGCCGCGGACGGTCTTCGCCGCCTTCGCGGCTGCGCCGCTCGTTGGGCGTAGATTTGTCCTGCACCCATGAGGTGCCGAAGCTGAAGCCACTCAATTGGCTCAGATCGAGTTTGTTGAGATCGGCTGGCGGAGATTTCTCCTGGGGCGCGTTGTCGTCCATGTTGTCAGTAAAGCGGGCGTTGAGTCCGCGAAGGTTGGCTGGGTGTGCGAAGGCGGGAGCCTGTGCGGGCCAGAGTCCAAACACGCCTCAGACAGAGGCAAGCGGTTTCCGCAGGGGAATGCGGCTTCATCGCTTTCGACCCTTTCTCTAAAAATGGTGCTCGGGACAGGACTCGAACCTGCACGCCTTACGGCACACGCCCCTCAAACGTGTGTGTCTACCAATTCCACCACCCGAGCAAAAATGAACAGAGGAAGGCGGAATAAGCGAAATCCCCCGCGCCTTGTAAAGCCCCGAAAGCAAAAAGACCCAAATTGGCTTTGACCCTCCTTTAAGGCCGCCGAACCTTGCTGCACTGCCGCCATGTCTCTCGATGCCGTTCACGCCGCCCTGCTCGCCTCCTATGAAAACGATGGTGGCATCAACCACCTCGATGGCGTGAATTTACCGGCGCAAGAATCGGTCAACACGCTTGCCCGCGATTACATGCACCTGCTTTTCCCGGGCTATTTCGAAGCGACCGCGCTCGAGAAAAACGCCGTGTCCGCCCACGTCCACCGGCTCCTCTCCAGTCTCGAACAACGCCTCACCGCCGAACTCGAAAAATGCCTGCGCTTCGCCCGCCAACCCGAAGCCGCCGCGCGAGCCGCCACTCTCGCGGCCGAAGCGCTCGGGCGTTTCCCGCAGTTGCGCCGCATCATCCAAACCGACGTCACCGCCGCTTACCAAGGCGATCCGGCCGCGCGCAGCGTCGAGGAAATCATCCTCGCCTATCCGTGCGTGCTGGCGATCTCGATTCAACGTTTCGCCCACGTGCTCTACGAACTCGGGGTCCCGCTCCTGCCCCGCATGCTCACGGAGTACGCCCACGAGCGCACCGGCACCGACATGCACCCAGGCGCCCGCATCGGCACTCATTTTTTCATCGATCACGCCACCGGCGTCGTCATCGGCGAATCCTGCACCATCGGAAACCACGTCAAAATCTACCAAGGCGTCACCCTCGGCGCCAAATCCTTCGAAGTGGATAACAACGGCCACCCGATCAAAGGGGTGAAACGCCACCCCGACATCGAGGATAACGTCACCATTTACGCCCACGCCACTATCCTCGGCGGCGACACGCGCATCGGCGCGCACACGATCGTCGGCGGCAACGTCTGGTTGCTGCAATCCGTGCCCGCCCACAGCATCGTCCAGCAAAAAGGCGACAACCTTCTGGTGCGCCCCCGCCGCAAACCGGAAACCAGCACGGCCGACACCACCGAGGGCAAAGGCGAGAGCTGGTCGATTTAAAATCTCCCCGCGCCCGCCCGCCACTCAGCGCGCATCGCGCGCCGCCAAGCCCCGCGCCAACTCCGCCGCAAAAAACGGCCCGCGGTAAATCATGCCGGTGTAAACCTGCACCAACGCCGCGCCCGCATCGATTTTCTCGGCCGCACCGATCACATCGGTGATTCCGCCCACGCCGATGATCGGTAACTTTCCCTCCGTCGCCCGCGCGATATAAGCGACAATCTCCGTCGAGCGCCGGCGCACCGGTGCCCCACTCAAGCCGCCGGCCTCATTCACTGCCGAGAAAAAACCCGGACGATCCAAGGTCGTATTCGTCGCGATCACCCCGTCCAGCCCGAATTCCGCGATCACCGCCAGCACCGCGTCAATCTGGGGCCAGGTCAGATCCGGCGCGATTTTCAATAACACCGGCACCCGCACCGCGCGCGCGCGATTCGCCCCGGTGATCGCACCAAGCAATTCCCGCAATCGCGCCTCATCCTGCAATTGCCGCAGACCCGGCGTGTTGGGACTAGAAACATTTAACACCAAGTAATCCGCGAAATCGGCCAGCCGCGCAAAACTCGCCAGATAATCCTCCGTCGCCCGATCGATATCAGCGACCTTCGATTTGCCGAGATTGATGCCCAGCGGGATCTTACGCGCCCCGCGGCCCGGCTGCGTCGCCAAGCGCGCCGCGACGGCTGCCGCGCCCTGATTATTAAAACCCATGCGATTGATCACGGCTTCCTGCGCCGGATAACGAAACATCCGCGGCTTCGGATTCCCGTCCTGCGCGAGCGCCGTCACCGTGCCGATTTCCACATGGCCAAAACCGAGCGCCGCCGCCGCCGGCCAAGCTCGCGCGTTTTTATCAAAACCCGCCGCCAGCCCCACCCGATTCGGAAACTCTAAACCCAGCACCCGCACCGGCGCAAAAAGCCCGGCATCCAGCCGCGTATGCCGCTCCAGCAAAGCCCGCAAGGGCGCGAGCCGACCCAACAGCGCCAACGCATCCACGCCGAGCTCGTGGGCCCGCTCTGAATCCTGACGAAACAACACCGGACGAATAATTTTTTCGTAAACCGAGAACATGCCTCGCGACGCTGCAAACCCGCTCGCAAAACGCAAGAACCCGCGCCGAACCTCGTCGCCCTCCGTATTTTGCACAGAAAAAAATCTCCGGACCGCGCCCAAACATTTCCTGCTGTTTTGTGCTTGTTTTTTGAAACACCGCTAGCACGCTGCGAAAAATTTCTGCTCTCATGGCTAAAGCAACTTCTACTCTCAGCTGGTGTAACGTGCGTCTAGGCGACGATCATAATTGGTGGGTCAACGAGACCAGCGACCCTGTGCGCTGGGACGTCGACGGGCTCAGCATCATCGACCCCCGCCAAGTCACCCATCTCATCGAACTCGTCGAGCCCTTGCGCGACTACGGCTTCGACCAGGAGATGTTCGACGCCGGCTTCATCCCCTTCCGCATCGAGAAAGATCTCGGTAGCGGCAAAGTCCGCCTCAAGCGCGTCAAAGAATCCATCGTCGAATCCGACGACAAACTCTTCGCCCTCGCCGACACTCTCGACGAAGAAAACGGCCCCTACGCCGACCTCCTCGACCATCTCACCCGCTGCCGCGTGAAGATGCTCAACGACCTGTTTAAATTCGAATCCAAACTCTCCGTCGACGAAGTCGAGGACGAGATCCGCGAAGAACAAAACACCCAGTTCATCGAAGGCAAAGCCATCCACACCTTCGAAGAACTCACCGCTATCCTCGACTTCATGCCCGCCGGCTACGACGCCGACGACGAAGCTCCCGCCAAAGACGCCGAAGACGAAGCCGATGATGCGGACCTCCCAGAGATTGACGCCGACGAAGAAGAAAAACTCAAAAACGACGAATCCCTCAAGTGGGATGACGACGAAGACTCCGACGAGGACGGCGAGAAAAAGAAAAAAGGCGACGACGACGACGAAGACTCCGACGAGGACAGCGGCAGCAAAAAATCGAAGTCGGACGACGACGACGACGAAAAACCTGCGCCCAAAAAGTCCGCCCGCAGCTCCAAGAAAAAATAAGCTATCCCAGCTTCAAGCGGCGGTTCCAAAGACCGCCGCTTTTTTATGCCCAAGCCACAAGCGCTCGGCGCATTCCTCAAGCGCCGCGCTCGGCGTCTTGCTCGGTTTCGTCCGTTTCCGTCTCGCGCGGCATGTAATACGCCACCGCCGCGATCGCCGCACACACGATCACATAAACCAGCGCCCAGATCGTCATCGCTTTGAAATTCGTGTCACCCTCGACCACGCGCGCCAGCCACTTGTAGCCGAACTGCACCGTGCGAAATAGAAACGCCACACTGAGCAGCCCGAAGACTACGGTCACAATCCATTGACCGACACTGCGTGGAGGTTGCACGGGAGAAGAGCTCATGGGATAAACGATTGAAGTATTTTTTAGCGCAAAGCCAGCGCCATGTCTTTGGCAAAATAAGTCAGTATAAGGTCCGCCCCGGCGCGCTTGATCGCCAAAAGCGATTCATGCCGACACCGCGCCAAATCGAGCCAGCCCAGCTGCGCCGCCGCGTGAATCTGCGCGTATTCGCCCGAGATTTGATAAGCAGCGACCGGCTTGTGCGTCGCGTCACGCACCTCGCGGATAATATCGAGGTAAAGCCCCGCCGGTTTCACCATCACGATGTCTGCGCCTTCCGCTTCGTCCAAGCGCAACTCCACGAGTGCCTCGCGCCGATTCGCTGGGTTGAGCTGGTACGTCGCCTTACTGAGTAATTTTGTACCGGCCGCCTTCGCGCTCCCCACGGCCTCGCGAAACGGTCCGTAATAAGCGGAGTTAAATTTAACCGCATAAGCCAAAATCCCCGTCCCGGTGAAACCCGCCGCATCCAGCGCCCGCCGGATTTCGCCGATGCGCCCGTCCATCATATCGCTTGGCGCCACGAGATCGACGCCTGCACGCGCATGCAGCACCGCCATCTGGCAGAGAATCGCCACCGTGTGATCGTTCGCTACGTCCAAGCCATCCGCCGACAAAACGCCGTCGTGCCCATGCGTTGTGTAAGGATCGAGCGCGATGTCGGTGATCACGGTCATTTGTGGCACGGCTTTTTTCACCGCCCGCACCGCGCGTAAAATCAGTGCGTCTTCATGCAGCGCAGCGCTGCCGATTTCGTCTTTAAATTTGGCATCCAATTTCGGGAAGAGCGCCACCGCTGGCACGCCGAGTTTCGCCAGCGCCCGACATTCTTTCACAAGATCGACGATATTGAAACGCATCACGCCCGGCATCGAGCGAATCCGCTCCGGCGCGCCCTTGCCGTCCACGACAAACAATGGCGCGATAAAATCCTGCGGCCGTAAAATCGTCTCCTCGACCATGCTCCGCAAACTGGCGGTGCGACGCAGCCGCCGTGGACGTTGGGTGAGATCGAGCTTGAAGTGATCAGCCATATTCGTGTTTCTGCCAGCAAAGCACTCCATGCTCCGGCTCGCCATCACTTTTTACATCACCCCGCACCGCTGCGCCGCGGCGCGAACTACCGGCTGCGGTTGTTGAGCGCAACCGCCGGCGCCCGCGCTCGCCGATAGGCAGAAACACCCTTCGGCCCCCGGCCGATAAAAAGAACGTTCCGCACTCGCGGAATCCCTGTTAATCCCCTTCTCTCTTTCTCTGTTCATGGCCATCCAGCTTTACGATTCTCTCGAGCGTCGCCTCAAACCGATTACTCCGTCGCAGCCCGACGGCGTCATCCGCTTCTACAATTGCGGCCCCACGGTCTACGCGCCGGCGCATATCGGCAACTTCCGCACCTTCGTCGTCAACGACATCATCCGCCGCTTGCTCGAGCTCGAGTTCGGACCCGACAAAGTAAAACACGTCCGCAACCTCACCGATGTTGACGACAAAACCATCCGCCGCGCCCGTGAGGAAAGTCGCCCCCTGGCCGAGGTCACCCAACAATGGACCAACAAATTTCACGCTGATTGCGCCGCGCTGAACTGCCTCGCGCCCCACGTCGAACCCACCGCCACCGGCTACATTCGCGAGCAAGTCGATATGATCGATGTGCTTATGCGCAAAGGTAACGCCTACCGCGCTGCTGACGGCTCAGTGTATTTCAAAGTCTCCTCCTTCGAAGACTACGGTCGGCTCTCCCGCGTTAAAGAGCGCGAGCTCCAAGTCGGCTCTGCCCTCGCTGGCAAAGTTATCGCCGCCGATGCCGACGAAAAGGAAGACGTCAGCGACTTCGCTCTCTGGAAAGCCCACAAACCCGACGACGGCGCCAACGCCTGGGATAGTCCCTGGGGCCGCGGCCGTCCCGGCTGGCACATCGAGTGCAGCGCCATGAGCAAAGCGCTCCTCGGCGAGACCATCGACCTGCACACGGGCGGCGTGGACCTCCTCTTCCCGCACCACGAAAACGAGATCGCCCAGAGCCAATGCTGCAACGGCACGACCTTTTCCCGCCATTGGTATCACAGCGAGCACCTGCTCGTGGACGGCAAGAAAATGAGTAAGAGCCTGGGCAATCTCTACACCCTCGACGACCTCGTCGCGAAAGGATTTTCCCCGATGGCGCTCCGCTACGCCCTGCTCATGGGTCACCCGCGCAAGCAGCTCAATTTCATCCTCGATTCGCTGCACGCGGCGGACAGCGCGATGACGACTCTTCATACTTTCTGGCAATCGATCCCGGATAACGTCGGGCGCGCCGATGACTGCGATTCCGTCTTAGCCGCGCTGCACGACGACCTCAACACGCCCGGTGCCCTTGGAGCGCTTTTCACGATCGTTAAGCGCGGCCCGACCAACATTTCCAAAGCCGCTTTCGAAAAAGCGCTCTACGCACTCGGACTCAAACCCACGGCTCCACACACGCCCAAACTTGAAGTCCCCGCCGCCATCACCGCGCTCGCCGAAAAACGCTGGGCCGCCAAACAAGCTAAAGACTTCGCCGCCGCCGATTCACTCCGTCAGGAACTCGCCGCCGCCGGCTGGTCCATGCTCGATAGTAAAACCGACTACAAACTCGAACCGCTCAAAAAATAATTTTTGCCCATGTCCCACGTCATGTCCCCTCTCGAAGAACTCCGCCACTCGGCCTCGCACATCCTCGCGACCGCCGTCCTCCGTCTTTTCCCCGACGCCAAACTCGACATCGGCCCGCCCACCGACACCGGCTTCTACTACGACTTCGACCTCGATCATAAATTCACCGCCGACGACCTCATTAAAATCGAGGCCGAGATGAAAAAAGTCGCCGGCGAAAACCAACCCTTTTACCGCAAAGAACTATCCCGTGAAGAAGCCGTCGAGCTCATCAAATCTCGCGGCCAAGAACGCTACAAACTCGGCCGTCTCGCCGATATTCCAGCGGACGAAAAAATCTCCTTCTACCAAAACGGCGAGTTCATGGACCTCTGCGCCGGCACGCACGTACGCTATTCTTCGAAGTTAAAAGCCTTCAAACTTCTCTCCATCGCCGGCGCCTATCATCGCGGCGACGAGAAAAACAAACAGCTCCAGCGCATCTACGGCACCGCCTTCCCCACGCGCGAAGAACTCGATCAATACCTCGAGCGCCAAGAGCAGGCCAAGGCCCGCGACCACCGCAAACTCGGCCGCGACCTGAAACTTTTTCACATCGACGAAGACGTCGGCCAAGGCCTGATCCTCTGGACGCCCAACGGCTCCATCATCCGTCAAGAGTTGCAGGACTTCATCGGCGGCGAGCTCCGCAAACAAGGCTACTCACAGGTCTTCACGCCGCACATCGGCAAACTCGCGCTTTATAAAACGTCGGGCCATTTCCCCTACTACAAAGAGTCGCAATTCACGGCGTTCCCCGAGCCCGACACGCTCATGAAGCTCGCCGGCGAAGGCTGCACGTGCGCCGAGCTGACCTCGCGCCTCGAAGGCGTCTCCGCCCAATTCGCCGCCGAGATCAACGGCCGCGCCGGCAAAGAAGTCATCGCCGCCAACCGTGTCCTCGATGCCGATAAGCTCCTCGACGGCTTCATGCTGAAGCCGATGAACTGCCCGCACCACATCAAGATCTTCGCCTCCCAGCCGCACAGTTACCGCGACCTCCCCGTGCGCCTCGCCGAATTCGGCACGGTTTACCGCTGGGAACAATCCGGCGAGCTCAACGGCATGACGCGCGTGCGCGGCTTCACGCAGGACGACGCCCACCTGTTCTGCACCGAGGATCAAGTCGCCGCCGAAGTCCTCGGCTGTCTTTCCCTCGTCAAAACCGTACTCTCTACGCTCGGCATGTCCGACTACCGCGTGCGCGTCGGCACCCGCGATCCCGACAGCAGTAAATTCACCGGCAATCCCGAGCAATGGGACAAAGCCGAAGCCGCCTGCCGCGAAGCCGCAAAAACTCTCGGCGTGCCCTTCACCGAAGAACCCGGCGAAGCCGCGTTCTACGGTCCGAAGATCGACTTCGTGATCAAAGACGTGATCGGCCGCGAGTGGCAGCTCGGCACCGTCCAAGTCGATTACGTGCTCCCTGTGCGTTTCGACCTCCACTACATGGGCGCCGACAACCAATCCCATCGCCCCGTGATGATCCACCGCGCGCCCTTCGGCTCGATGGAGCGCTTCTGCGGGGTGCTCATCGAGCACTTCGGCGGCGACTTCCCCGTGTGGCTCGCCCCCGAGCAAGTCCGCCTCGTGCCGATCACCGATCGCGTCAACGACTACGGCGCCCAACTGCTCACGCAGCTCAAAGCTGCCGGCATCCGCGCCAAACTCGACGAACAAAGCGACAAGCTTGGCGCCAAGATCCGTCGCGCCGAAATCGACAAGGTTCCCTACACGCTCGTCCTCGGCGGTAAAGAAGCGGAAACGCTTTCGATCAGCGTCCGCAGCCGCGCGAAAGGCGACGAAGGCGTCATGCCTTTCGCCGACTATCTCGTCCGCCTCAAGACCGAGATCGCCACCCGCGCCCTCGCCGTGAAAACGGTGAAACCCGCCGCTCCCGGCGCTACGCCGACCGCCTGATCCTGCGCCCCAAATCCCAAGGCAACGCGGATTAACCGCCGCGTTGCTTTTATGTTTATGTCCCCCTGGAAACCCGAACTCGACGCCATCATCGGCGCCCGCCACGGCGGACAAGTGGAGCACGTCCATGGATTGCTCCAGAAACTCGACGCGCGTTTCCCCAACGTCGCCGAGATCGCTTACCAACTCGCTTGGACCTGCGATGTGCTCGGCCTCGCCACCGAGGCGATCCCCCACTACGAACGCGCGCTCACGCTTGGTCTCGCGCCCAACGACCATGCCAGCGCGCTCCTCGGCCTCGGCTCGACGCTGCGCGCCACCGGCGAGTTCGCGCGCTCGGCTGAAATCCTGCGCTCTGGCCAACACTTATTTCCGGACCACCGTGAATTCGACGTCTTTCTCGCGCTCACGACGCACGATCTCGGCCAACACGCCGAAGCGATGAAGCTGCTGTTGCTCGCGCTCGTCGACACGTCCGAAGACCCCGGCATCACGACCTATCAACGCGCGCTGCGTTTTCAGGCTACACGCCTAGTTTGATTTTTTGCGGCGAGCTCAAGGCGGCACCGCAGCGCATAAAAAAGCCGGCCTCGAACGAGGCCGGCTTTGCTTTTTAGAGCGTAAAGAGAGGCGGATTAGACTGCCGCTTCGCCGCGCTCGTCCGTGCGGATACGAATGACTTCCTCGAGCGGCATCACGAATACTTTGCCGTCGCCAATCTTGCCGGTCTTGGCGGATTTCACGATCGCCTCCACGGCTTTACCCGCGAGGTCGTCGGTGACCGCGATTTCGATTTTAACCTTAGGCAGGAAATCGACGGTGTATTCGCTGCCCCGATAGATCTCGGTGTGGCCCTTCTGGCGGCCGTAGCCTTTGACCTCGGTGACTGTCATGCCTTCGATGCCGACGGCACTGAGGGCTTCCTTCACTTCATCCAATTTGAACGGTTTGATAATAGCGGTGATGAATTTCATAAGTGTAGGGATAGGTTTGAATTCTTAGTTGATGTAACCTTCTTCACCGTGATCGGTGATGTCGAGGCCTTGGGACTCGGCTTCGGCGGTGGGGCGCAGGCCGATGAGGGCCTTGACCAGCATGGCGATCACGAAGGTAGCGACCACAGAGAGCACGAGCGTAAGAACCACCGCCTTGCCTTGGGTGAGCCAGAGGCCGCCGTCGGTGACCAGTTTAGCGAGGCCGTTTTTCACGGCGGATGCACCAACCAGATTGGAGTTAACTTCTTTCGTAGCGAGAACACCCGTGATGATGGCACCGAGGGTGCCACCGACCGCGTGCACGCCGAAGGTGTCGAGCGCATCATCGTAGCCGAACATTGCTTTGATCTTGGTCACGAAAACATAGGGCACGACGGCGGCGAGGACGCCGATGATGACTGCACCGGTCGAATCGACGAAGCCGGCCGCAGGCGTGATCACCACGAGGCCAGCGACGGCGCCGGAGCACATGCCGAGGATCGAGGCGTGGCCGCGGAAGATTTTTTCGATCGCACCCCAGACAAACGTCGCGACGGCCGCGGCGAGGGTCGTGGTCATGAAAGCGTTGGCTGCGACGCCATCAGCGGCGGCGGCGCTACCGGCATTGAAACCATACCAGCCGACCCAGAGCATACCGGTGCCGACCATGCACAGTACCATGCTATGCGGAGCCATCTTTTCCTTACGGAAGCCCAGGCGGGGCCCGAGGATCAAGCAGAGGATCAAGGCTGACCAACCCGAGGACATGTGCACCACGGTGCCTCCAGCGAAGTCGATCGCAGCGATGGCCGCATCGCCGTTCCAGACGCCGTTCATGTAGCCAGTGACGCCCCAAACCATGTGCGCGAGCGGGAAATAAACCACGAGCATCCAAATCGCCACGAAGAGCATGATGGCGGTAAACTTCATGCGCTCAGCGATCGCACCCACGATCAGGGCGGGCGTGATGATCGCGAACATCATTTGATACATCGAAAAGACATTCTGGGAGACCCAGTAAGCGTAGTCGGTGTTGGGCGCGCTGGTCACACCCTTCAGGAAGAAATACTCTGAGCCACCGAGAAACGGGCTGCCGAAGCTTTTGCCAAAGACGAAACTATAACCAAATGCCCACCACATGATTGTGACCATGCCCGCAATGCCCAAGCACTGAGCGAGGACCGAGAGGACGTTCTTCTTTCGCACCAAGCCGCCATAGAAAAGCGCTAGGCCGGGCAGCGTCATGAAGAGCACGAGTGCAGCGCTGGTCATCATCCAAGCATTGTGGCCGGGGCCAGGGGCGCCGACCAAAGGACCTTTCGCAGGATCAACGTTAGTCACGTAAGCTTCGAGTGCGGCGATGCGCTCCTCCGCCGTCGGCGGAGGCGGTGTCGCGGGCGCAGCGGCGGGCGTTTGGGCCCAGATTGAGCCTGTAACAAGCAGCAGAGCTGCCAGTCCAAGACGGAAGCGAGTCAGGTTGAGGAGGAATTTCATAGGCAAGTGACATAGCTAAAGCAGTCGCTGTGCCATGCAGCGGGTTCATTAAAAAACAACCGACTTTCAGAGGGAAAAACCCTCCGCCCATAAAAAAACCGGCTACCCTTGGGCAGCCGGCCAGTAACCTCAAACCGAGTTCAAACGGCGGCTTCGCCGCGCTCGTCAGTGCGAATGCGGATGATTTCTTCGAGCGGGAGAATAAAAACCTTACCGTCGCCGATCTTACCGGTCTTGGCGGATTTCACGATCGCATCGACCGCCTTAGCCGCCATGTCGTCGGACACGGCGATTTCAATTTTCACCTTGGGCAGGAAGTCGACCGTGTACTCACTGCCGCGATAAATTTCGGTGTGCCCCTTTTGACGCCCGAAGCCTTTAACCTCGGTCACCGTCATCCCCTCGATGCCAGCCCCGGCGAGAGCTTCTTTAACTTCTTCGAGTTTGAACGGCTTGATGATGGCGATGATGAGTTTCATACAAAGAATGATCGATTTAGAGTGTTAAGTAAGAGCGATTTGATTACGGAGCAAGCCGGAGTTACATGACAATTCCAAGACGAAGCAAAACGACTAGGAAATCAGAGCGCAGAACCGCGGAAGTAAGCAGCGCACGGCCGAAGCCGCGCGTTACTCGGGCATCACCGTAGCAATGTGCAGCTCCTTGAGCTGCTTGGCCGTCACCGGCGTCGGGCTCTGCGCCATGAGATCCTGCCCCTTCTGCGTCTTGGGGAAGGCGATCACGTCGCGGATGCTGGTCGTGCCGCAGAGCAACGCCACCATGCGGTCGAGACCAAAGGCGATGCCACCATGCGGCGGCGCGCCGTAGGTAAACGCTTTCAACATGTACCCAAAGCGACTCTCGACGACGTCAGCGGGAATTTTCAGGACGTCTTCAAACACTTTTTTCTGCAACGCCGGCTGGTGAATGCGAATCGAGCCGCCGCCGAGTTCCATGCCGTTGAGGACAACATCGTAGTGCTGTCCACGGACTTTTTTCGGATCAGTGTCGAGGTGCGCCGCGTCTTCCGCGACGGGCGCGGTGAACGGATGGTGCGTAGCGACGTAGCGGTTTTCCGCCTCGTCGTAGCTCATCAACGGGAAATCCACGACCCAGAGAAACTGCCAATCATCGGCGCGGATCGTGAGCTTGCCGCGTTTCTGGAGCAGCGCCGCCGCTTCGAGACGGATGCGGCCAAGGATCGCGCAGGCCTTTTCCCAAGGTGCAGCTGCGAAGAACAACATGTCACCTTCGGCCAGACCCAGTTGCGCCGTGAGCGCAGCTTTCTCGGCCTCGGAGAAAAATTTAACGATGGGCGATTTCCATTCGCCGCCCTCGACCTTGATAAAGGCGAGGCCTTTCGCGCCGAGCGATTTGGCGATTTCTTCCAGGGCCTTGATTTCGCCCTGGGTGAGATCGGCGAGGCCTTTGGCGTTGATCGCCTTGATCGCGCCGCCACCGGTGGCCGTGGATGCGAAGACTTTGAAAGCCGAGGTCTTGAACAAATCAGTAAAATCCACAAGCTCCATGCCGAAGCGCACATCAGGTTTATCGACGCCGTAGCGATTCATCGCATCGTTATAAGGCATGCGCGGGAACGGCGTGGGCAGATCGTGACCGAGCACGTCTTTCCAAACTTTTTTCAACATCCCCTCAAACAGCGAATAAATGCCTTCGCGGTCGATGAACGAGGCCTCGACGTCCACTTGCGTGAACTCCATCTGGCGATCGGAACGTAAATCTTCGTCACGGAAACAGCGGGCGATTTGGAAATATTTTTCCACGCCGGCGACCATCAGGATTTGCTTAAATTGCTGAGGTGATTGCGACAGCGCGTAAAATTGCCCCGCGTGGATGCGCGACGGCACGAGGTATTCGCGCGCGCCTTCGGGCGTGCTCTTGAAAAGCGCGGGCGTCTCGACTTCGATGAATTCCTGCGAGTCGAAATAGTCACGGATGGACTTCGCGGCGCGATGACGCACCTGGAGATTTTTACGCATCTTCGGCCGACGCAGGTCGAGGTAACGGTACGTGAGACGCAGGTCTTCGTTGACCTTATCACCGCCGATATCATCGAGCGGGAACGGCGGCGTATCGGAAACATTGAGCACCTCGAGGGCATTTGCGGCGATCTCTATGCCACCGGTGGGCAGGGTCGAGTTGACGGTGCCTTCGGGCCGAGGAACGACTTTGCCCGCGATGCTAATGACGGACTCCGGTTTTAGATGGCCGGCTTGGACGCCGAGCTCGGCGTTGTCTTGCGGGTCGAATTTGACCTGCGTGATGCCTTTGCGGTCGCGCAAGTCGATGAAGACAATGCCGCCGTGATCACGGACGGAATCAACCCATCCGGAGAGCGTGACGGACGCACCGAGATCGGCGGGAGTGAGCTGGGCACAATGATGGGTGCGCTTCATGGGCATGGGTTGGTCGTGCAAAAGGCAAAAGAAAGCCCCGCCACTCGGGGCGGAGCAAACAGATTTTCGGCCAACGTCAAAAACTCGGCCGGGTCTCAGTCCAAGATTAGGCTTTGCCCGGTCATTTCCGCCGGCTTCGCCAAGCCCATCAAATGCAACACCGTCGGCGCGATATCCGCGAGCCGGCCACCCGCGCGCATCTTAGTCTGACCGGCGATGAGGCCTTCGCCCACGGCGAAGACTTCCACGAGGTTGAGTGTATGTGCGGTATGCGGGCCGTTGCTCGCCGGATCCCACATTTGCTCGACGTTGCCATGATCCGCGCAGACGACGGCTTTGCCGCCGACTTGGTGGATCGCGGCGAGCAACTCGCCCACGCCGGCATCGGTGGCCTCCACGGCTTTGATCGAAGCGGGCAACGAACCGGTGTGTCCGACCATGTCGGGATTCGCGTAGTTCACCGCGATAAAACCATATTTACCCGAAAGGATCGCCGCTTTGGCCAACGCCGTGACTTCGGCCGCCGCCATTTCTGGCTGCATGTCGTAGGTCGCGACTTTGGGGCTAGAGGGGCACGCGCGGTCTTCGCCGGGAAACGGCTCGCTGCGGTAGTTGTTAAAGAAAAACGTCACGTGCGGATTTTTCTCCGTCTCGGCACAGCGGAACTGCGCGAGTCCAGCTTGGCTCACGACTTCACCGAGGATGTTTTTCAACTTCTCCGGTTTCCCCGAGATCACGTGCACCGGCAGACCTTTTTCATATTCGGTCATCGTCGCGTAGTAGAGGTCGAGTTTCGCGCCGCGGTCGAATTCCTTGAAATCATCCATCACAAACGCCCGCGTGATCTCGCGGGGCCGATCGCCACGGTAGTTGTAAAACAACACCGCATCTCCGTCACCAAACGTCGCGAGCGGCTTGCCCGCGGCGCCGACGATCCACGTCGCGGGCACAAACTCATCGCCTTTCTGCGTCTCGCTGAGCGGACGATCATAGTAACTTTGGATCGCGGCCGCCGCGCTCGGGGCCGTCGCGACCGCTTTCCGGCCCGTGAGCAGATCATACGCTTTTTGCACGCGTTCCCAACGATTATCGCGATCCATTGCCCAGAAACGCCCGCACACCGTCGCGATCGTGCCGACGCCGATCTCGCGGCATTTCGCCTCGACCTGCGCGATGTAACCCAGACCGCTCTGCGGCGCCGTATCGCGGCCATCGGTGAAGCCATGGATAAAAACCTGCGCCTTCGTCAGACCATCGTCTTTGGCCTGCTGCAAAATCCCGTAAAGGTGTTCGAGCATCCCGTGCACACCGCCGTCGGACACGATGCCCATGACGTGTAACTTCGCGGTCGGCGACGCCTTCACGCGCGCGACTGCGGCGCGCCACACGGGATTACCCGCGAGTTGTTTTTCGGAAAACAATTTATTCAACCGCACGAGCTCTTGATCCACTACGCGACCGGCGCCGATGTTTTCATGGCCGACTTCGGAGTTGCCCATCTGTCCGTCAGGCAAGCCGACATCGAAGCCGCTCGCCGCGACGAGCGCACGCGGATATTTAGCCTGCAACGCATCGTCGCAGGCTTTTTTAGCAAGATAGACGGCGTTGAACGCATTTTGGTCGGCGTGGGGATTTTTTCCCCAGCCATCGCGGATGATCAACAAAACGGGTTTCAGCGGTGATTTCATGGAAAAATAGCACCGTCACCCGTGAACACCCCACCGCTCGTCGCAACGCAAAAAACCGCGACCTCAAATCGCCCCCTCCCGATCCCCTCACCGCCGTTTGACAATCCCGCGCTTCTAAAGACCAATTTCCACCCATGTCCCAACGCGCCGTTCTCATCGTCAATCTCGGCTCTCCTGATTCGACGTCCGTCCCCGACGTGCGCCGTTATTTGCGGGAGTTTCTCGGGGACGAACGCGTGCTTGATTTACCCGCGCCGCTACGCTTCGCGTTACTCGAGGGCATTATTTTACGTACGCGCCCGAAAAAATCCGCCCACGCCTACGCCTCGATCTGGCAAGCCGAAGGTTCTCCCTTGGTCATCACCTCCCGCTCGGTCCGCGACAAACTCGCCGCGACGCTCGGCGCCGAAACTCCGGTATATCTGGCGATGCGTTACGGCAACCCCTCGATCGCTAGCGTGATGGCGCAAATGGCCGCCGACGGTGTGACCGAAGTCCTGCTGTTCCCCCAATACCCCCACTACGCGATGTCCTCGTGGGAAACGGTCGTCGTGAAAGTTTTTGCGGAGCGCGCCAAGCTCGCGCCCGGGATGCACATCACGACCGTGCAACCATTCTTCCAAGACGCCGACTACATCGAGGCGCTCTACCAAGTCACCGCGCCGCACCTGAGCCAGCCGCACGATCATCTTTTATTCAGCTACCACGGCATCCCCGAGCGCCACTTGCGCAAAGGCGATTCATCCAAAGCGCATTGCACGCTCGTCGCCGATTGCTGCACCACGTGTTCGCCCGCGCACGCCACCTGTTACAAAGCCCAAGTTCTTGCCACCACGCGCGCACTCGTCGCTCGCGCCGGCATTGCCGCCGACAAACACTCCGTTTCCTTTCAGTCCCGCCTCGCCGGCGAACCCTGGCTCTCGCCGTTCACCGACTACGAGCTCAAGCGCCTGCCCCAAGCCGGCAAGAAACGCTTGCTCATTATCTGCCCCGCCTTCGTCGCCGATTGCCTCGAAACCATCGAGGAAATCTCCGAAGAGGGCCGCGACGATTTCATGGCCGCCGGCGGCGAATCGTTCCAACAAATCCCCTGCTTGAACGATCAAAAGCCCTACATCGAATTTCTCGCCCAGCGAGTCGGTCGCTGGCTTGAGCAACGCTGAACCTTGAGCCCGGACTCGCCCAACGATCTTAACCCGGACCCACCGGCCCGCGCGCCTCTGAGCGCACCCATCGGCGCGCCTAACGATGCGCTCGAGCTGCTCGCCGCGCACGCTGTCGTCGGCTTCTTCGATCTACATTTTAAAGCGGATCGCATCCATTACTCGCCCGCTTGGAAAAACCTTCTCGGCTACACCGCTGACGATCTCACCGATCCCCGCGAAGTCTGGCGCCAACACATCCACCCCGAAGACTCCGACGCCGCCCCTTACTTCCTCGGCCACCGCCACACCCCGGGGACACGCCACCTCCAAGTGGAGTTCCGTATGCGCCATCGCCACGGGCACTACGTCTGGCTGCAATGCACCGGCCTCCAACAGATCGGCCCCGACGGGGAACTCGAACGCGTGACCGGCTTTTGCCTCGACGTCACCGAGCGCCACGAACTCGAAGAAGCTAGTGTCGCCAACGACAC